>JBFEUD010000006.1:0-20016 GCA_041547625.1 Sulfurimonas sp. | reverse complement strand
CCAGGAATTCTCGGGATTTTTCCGAGTTTTGAATTTCTACAGTAAAATCCCCACCCTTTTTTCAACCAGTGTCCTATGAAAGGCAGAGGAAGCATCAAAGCACGCTTTTCATCTCTGTAAACAAAAGCTGCACCGTCACCGCTATCCATTACACATAATATATTGAGATGCTCGTGATACCCTTTAAAGTCAAAGCCACCATTATCTCTTTGGTATATGTTATGTACTGCATTTTTTGCCATCACTTCGGCGATGTGCCCTTGTTTTGCACGCCATTCATACCCTTCTAGTGCCGCAACATCACCGACAGCATATACATTTGTCATTTCATTGTTTTGATCAAGAACGCAAGAGTAATCATCTGTTTTGACAAATCCTGCTTCATTTTGCGGCAGATCGGAGTCTTGTACTACTTTATGCCCGTTTCCTGCAGGGATAAACATAATAAAGTCGGCATCGAGTTTACTTTCATCTTCAAAGACAATACCGTCTGATTCAAAGTGAGTGATTTTTTTACCGAAGTGTCTTTTGATATCGAGTTTCGTAAAAAGCATATCCATCATAGATAGTGCTTTTGGTCCCATACGTTTACCCGGTTCAGACATAGGAGCAAAAAATGTAAGCTCAAAATTTTGACGGATCCCTTTTTGTTTTAATAGATTATGTACATTAAACATTAGCTCAAATCCTGGGCCACCACGAACTGCAGAAGTGTCTTTAGGATTACCGCCAAAGCCCATGGCAATTTTTCCACTTCCTTTTGCAATAAGTTCATCGATTTTATCACGGATTAAAAGAGCTTGTTCTGGAGCACCACATATAGAAAGAGTATTTTCAACCCCTTTTGGCTGCATTTTTGAAGCACCGATAGCGAGTATGAGATAATCATAGTCATCTATTTTAGTTCCACTCTCTAAAGTTACTTTGTTTTCTTTATAACTAATTGTTTTTACACCGTCAACAAGCAAGTCAAAACCATGTGCTTGCTGTAATTCTGTAAGGTCGACACAAACATCTTTAAATTCAGCATCACGTGTCGGAACCCATATAGAGGTAGGATAGATATAAAAATAGTCTCGATCGCTTACAAGTGTAACTTTGTAACCTTTTTTTCTTAGATGTATTGCAGCATCTACACCTGCAAAACCCCCTCCAAGAACTAAAACCTTTTTCATATGTAGCCTTTTTAGAAATATCGTGTATTTTATAGAAATTGTTTTTAACTTAATATTAACAACAATGTATCAAAAAGATTATTTTTTATTAATAAAATATACAGCTAACATACTAATAATCCCTCCAATTATTACATGCAGTTGCATTTGTTCATCAAGTAAAACAGATGCACTTAGTAATGCGAATACAGGTACTAAGAACATATAGGAACTTGTTTTTTCACTGCCAAGCTTTCCACTGGCTATAAAAAAGATTGTTGTAGCAATGGTTTGTCCAAACACAACCAAGTATATCAAAGCGCTCCAAAATTTGATATCCTGATCAAAAACTGCTGAGAGGTCTGAATCATAAGAGTAAATAAACATGAAAAAAGTAGCTGCTATAGAGATAAAAAAGCTGTAGTGTACAGGATGAATATGCTTTTGTGAATGCTGTGAGAGTACGGTTACTCCCGCCCAAGTCATAGCACACAGTAAATAGTACAGGTTTGCTGAGTTTAAGAAGAGTGAAAAGTCATTGAGCTGTAGAAGTATATACCCACCAATAAGCCCCAATAGTAATCCAAAATATTGTCTGTTATGGAGTTTGTTTCTAAATAACAAAGCAACAAGTAAAAAGGTCATAATTGGACTAAAAGTAGTGATGATAACGCTTCCCGCACCTGCTAGACCGTATTTGATTCCATAAAAAGCAGAGAACATAAAACTGATATTGAGTACCGAGCTTGATAAGACAAATTTTAGAGAATCTTTTGTGAGTCTAAGAGGCTTTTTAAAATAGATTAGCACAGGGATAAAGGTTAGTGACATAAAGAAAAAACGCCAAAATACTATAACATCCATAGGAAGTTCATATGTAAGAATTTTGAGTGCACTCCATCCACTGCCCCAAAAAAACATGGCGAGTATCATCAACTTATTCATAGAAACTCTCGCTTGAGAAAATGACTAAGGCTATACAAACCCCAAAGATGTTGTTTAAATCTCCCTTTTGCGGCCGTTTGTATATAACGCTCTAAAATATCATCTTTGAAAATACCTGTTTGTTCATTTACTTCGGTAATGAGATCTATCTCTTTAGAGTTTATGAGATACTCCATGTAAGGATTTGAAAAACCTTTTTTCTTTCTTGTGAGTATCTTATTATCAAGCTTGTCCTGCATAATCTCTTTTAAGAGGGATTTTGTTTTCCCGTCTTGATAGCGTAGCTTCGGATCGATTGAAAAGATACACTCAGCGAGCTTGTGATCTAAAAACGGAGTACGAGACTCAATACTATGTGCCATAGATACACGATCTAGTTTTGCCAAGAAATGCTCAGCTTGAAAGAGGTTGAGATCGATATAGCTGTACCAGATCGAATTGTCGGTATGTGAAGAATTTACAAAACGCTCACGGTATGGTTGCAGATACTTCAGACTTTCATCGTCTCTTATGTTTCTTCGAAGCAGGGCATTTTTTTGCAGATCGGTAAACTTCTCACCCGATGTTCTAAACAGCAGGCTCTCATCAAAGATACGTTTGTACCATTCCCATTCTCTGTTCATGGAGAAGTTTGAACGGAAATACTTTTTCAGCCAGTTTTTGTGCATTAATACTGAAGCTTTTTCTATATCAAGGTATTCAAAATATTGTCTGTATCCCAAGAAAAGCTCATCGCTTCCCTCGCCGCTTATCACTACTTTGTGCCCATCAGCTTTTATTTGCTCAAAAAGCATATACAGAGGAACCGACGCGGGATCGTTCAGTGGTTCATCAAGTGCATAAAACACTTCGTCAATTTTTTCAATAAAGCTGTTTTGGTCTATCTCAACCTCTATATTTTCAATACCTAAAAATTCGGCACTCTCTTTAGCATTGTTCCGTTCATCATATTTAGCAAACTCTTTATATCCAAGAGTATAAGATGGGAGGTTTAAACCCTTTTTTTGTGCATAGTAATTGATTGTAGCACTGTCTATCCCTCCGCTTAGAAGAGTTGCCGTAGGCACTTGCGTATCAAGGCGCATGGAGATAGATTCTTCCAAAATCTCTTCAAGTTTTACCAGAGCTTCTTCTTTTGAAGTGATGATATTTGAAGGGGTATCTAAAAGATCGAAGTATCTCTCTACTTTTACTTTATTATTGATAAAGCTAAGATACTCTCCTGCGGCAAGTTTGTAAATCCCTTTATAAAACGTATGTGGCGGAGTAGGAGCAAGAAAGCTGAGATAGCTAAGCATTGCATCTTCGTTAAGCTCTTTTTTGTTTAAAAATGGTGTGAGTGCTTTGAGCTCTGAAGCGAAGCATAAGGCATTGTTGTGTTGCATATAAAAAAGAGGTTTTTTTCCAAGTCTGTCCCGAAAAAGATAGAGTTTGTCACCGTCTTTGAGGGCTATGGCAAACATCCCGCGGAGATGCTGCACAAAATTTACACCCCATTTGAGATACGCTGCAATGATAACTTCACTGTCACCTTCTGTTTGAAATTCAAAATCGAGCTCTTTTTTTAACTCTTGAAAGTTATAGATTTCACCGTTAAAAGAAAGAAGAATATCTTTGTAACGAAGCGGTTGGTTGCTTCTGTGATGTGTATCGTTGATAGAGAGTCTTTGATGTGCAAAAAAGAGATTTTTTTCTTGTGTAAGTCCACAAAAATCAGGTCCTCTGTGAGCAAGTTTAGAGAGTGCATCTTTTGCTTTTTGCTCGTCGTATTCCCCTAAAATTCCAAAAATTGCACACATTATCTAAAAAATCCTACAGTGATATCGTTTGGTAAGTAATCTTGAACGTATTTTACCTCATTTACCCCTAATGAGAGGGCAGTTTTTTCTATAAACTCTAGATCGAGGTAATTAAAAGTCTTACTCTCTCTATCCCCATATAAGCAGTTGAAAACAAATCCTTCTTTTGCAGAGTAAAAGCAGTTTCGTAAAAACATCGTCGTCTCAAATCTGGTCAGTATATTTAAAGCACCGCTGCAGACAATATAGTCGCTTATTGGCGGTGTCTCATGAAGAAGATCACATTTAAATATCTCTTGCAAGGTATTTTCTTTTGCAATTGTTACCATCTCCTCTAAAGCATCGAGTCCGAGGTATTTTTTTGGTTTTTGCTCAAGATAGTTATAAAAGTCTCCAAAACCGCAACCGGCATCTGTAAGTGTGTAATTATTAAGGTTGTTTGGCAGAAGCTCCATAAGTTTATCGAAACGGAGTATTTGGGTGTCTGATGAGTTCCAATTTAACCCTTTTGCACTTTGTCCATGCTTTTTAATGGCGGCAAGATAAAAGGTTTGATTGTCAATTGTAGGCATCATATTTCCTGTTTTTAATTGTAAAAGACTTAAGTTTTTAAGATAAAAATTGCACTACTACATTCTAAAAGAAAACTGTGCAATAATAGCATAAAAAAAAGAGGGATGCATGGATAAAAGAAGGATCGTTTTAGGCGGTGGTTGTTTTTGGTGCGTTGAAGCAGTATATAGAAATGTTAAAGGCGTAATCTCTGCAGTAAGCGGATATACCGGAGGTTTACGCCCTAATCCTACTTATGAGAACGTTTGTTCAGGAGCAACGGGACACGCTGAAATAGTTGATATTGAGTTTGACAATAACGTAATTAAATTAGAGGAGATTTTGGATATCTTCTTTGCTGTACATAATCCTACGACACTCAATCAACAGGGTGCAGATAAAGGGACACAGTACCGTTCTGTGATCTATTATGCTAACGAAGAAGAAAAGAATATTATTGAAGATTCGATCGCAAAACATCAAGCAGAGTTTTCAGACAAAATTGTGACGGAAGTAAGTCCTTTAGGAGAAGTATATCCAGCTGAAGCATACCATCAAGATTATTACAATTTAAATCCTATGCAGGGGTATTGTCAAGTAGTTATTGCTCCAAAACTTCAAAAGTTCATGACGCAGTTTCCGGAAAAGCTCGGATAAACAATTTAACTTTTTAAAATAGGTTCATCTTTTTGCGAGATGACACCTTCGGGTGTATTGAGAGTGATTTCGATAGAACAATGTAGGTATTCAGAAGTTGTAAGCGGCGAGAAGTTTTTATCTTCAAAAGCTGCTTTTTTTGAAGCAATGATAATGTTCTCTAAAAGAGAACTACTCGCATCAAGTTCTGAAAAACCTCGAAGTTCCTCTTCAACAAAAATCTTTACCATAGTTGCAATTTTTTGCTCAAGTAAAGGGTGTTCTTCCACAAGCTCTTGTTTATTGATAGTATTGTTTGCTTCTATAACTTCTTGGATTGAATCACGCGCAAGTTGAAGCAAAACAGAACGAGCCATTACACTACCTTTATCTCTTTTTTCTCTTTATAAATGTTTATAAGTTTGATGATTATCATAACAGATATCACCTGAAATAAAGCCGCTAAGATAAACGCAAAGTAGTGCAGTTTATCAATTGAATGGGCATTGTAAGCTAGTGTTGCCATCGCAATTAAAAGTGTCAGAGGCATAGAGTGTGAAAGACCCATTAATACAGAACCTACAAATCCGAGATTTTTAATAAATACAAGTGAAGCAATAACACGCATGAGAATCATGACAGCCGTTATTAGTAAAGACTTTACTACCAGCCCTTCCATAAAGAGTGCATCAAGATTGAAGATTGTCCCGATATGAATGAAAAATATAGGAATTAAAAATCCAAAACCATACGATGAGAGTTTCTCAGGCAGTTCATGTTTGTGCTCAAAAAAGCTCGGTATAAAGATTCCTGCCAAAAAGGCACCAAATGCGAGTTCAAGGTCAAGATAAAGCATAGCACCTATGAGTAGAAAAAATATCCCCATAGATAAACGGATATCTTGTTCTTTGTTGTCTTCATGGGGCATCAGTGCTGTTGAAATAGTAGGAAACCACCAAAATATAAGCTGCATTACACGAAAGATTACAAACATTATAAAAATAAATATCATAAGGGCAAAAATAGTCTGAACTAATCCAAAACCGATCCCCGATTGTAGTGTTGCTGAGGTGATTGTTAAGATAAAGATAGAAGCAACCTCTCCAATCCCTCCAACAGTCATAGAAAGTTCCAGCCAATCTGTTTTACCATACTCTTTTGCCAGTGAGGCGACAAGTCCTACGGAGATGAGAGGTAAAAGTACCATAAAAACTTTTCCAAGTTCAAATTGTAAAGAAAACGCTAGGGAAAAAGCATATAAAAATACAAGGTATAAAATTGTTTTTTTCAGGATACTTGTAGGAGTTTTGAGTACATTTTTTAAATTAATCTCTGTTCCTGCAATAAACATAAGATATAAGAATCCAAATTCTGCAACTAGCTCAAACAGGTGTTCATCGTGGATAAACCCTATGTAAGCGAAGACCGAACCTAGAATAATTTCAATAGGGGTAGTAGGGAGTTTAAGTGCACGTGCGATAAAAGGAGAAAAGATGATGATAAGTGATATTGTTATGATTAAAGTAACATTATCACCTATCGTCTGAGTCATCTTATTTTCCTACTTTAGTTGCTACTTCGAGATTAAGTGACTTTATCATCTCTAGGTCTTTATTCATCTCACGTCCCGAAGTCGTAAGATAATTCCCTATTACGATGGAATTTGCACCGTAATCAAAAATTTCGCCTTGGCGTTCACCGAACATCAACTCACGCCCGCCTGCTACCATAATCCGCTCTGCATCAGGTAATGTTTCACGAGTTAATTTGATAAGCTCTAATGCTTCTTCAACACTTAGCGGATTTGGTTGGAGCTGTAGTGCAGGATTGTGATGATAAAAATTTATCGGTACACTTGTAGGATTGAGTTTTTTGAGAGAACTTAGCATACTGATTCTATCCTCTTGAGTTTCTCCAAGCCCAAAGATTCCACCGCTGATAAGTACAAGTCCGGCTTCATTTACGTTTTGGCATGTCTCATATCGTTCACTCCATGGGTGTGTTGTACAGATCTCAGGATAGAATGCTTCACTTGTTTCCAAGTTGTGATTATACGCTTTGATACCAGCTTTTTTTAACTCTTTTAGCTGTTCGATCGAAGCTGTTCCGTTACACGCGATAAGACGAAGCTCAGGAGCCACTTTTTGTACCTCTTTTGCAGTTGAGCATACAAACTCCAGCGTTTTATCGTTTAAACCTTTATCTGCAGTTACCAGACAAAAACCAAGTGCACCTTTATCACGCGCTGCAATAGCCTCTTGCTTGATATCTTCAATAGGTTTTTGTTTGTAACGTTCAATATCTGCTTTATAACGGACACTTTGTGAACAGAATTTACAATCCTCTTTACATGTACCGCTATTAATATTACAAATTGAGCATAAAAAGATTTTTTGACTCATCCTATTCCCTCTCAAAGGAGAACTCTTCTTCGAGTTGAAACTCCTCTTTTTTCTTTCTAGTAAAATATTTTACATCAAACTTTTCAGGTGTAATATCCAAAAGTACACACTCTGAAGTAGGTTTATTCCTTGCGCAAACCTCTCCTGGATTTAGATAAAGAGTTTTACCTTTATATTCTACCTCAAATTTGTGAGTATGACCAAATATTACGATCTCTGTATCGTTAGACATATAAAAAGGCAGATGCATTAGTTTAAACGTTGTATTTGCCAATTTAAAATAGTTTGGTTCTTGCACCAAATTATATCTGTTATGGTAATGAACTAAATGGGCATCATTGTTTCCATATACGGCAACGTAACGTTTCTTTGTATTTTTAAGATACTCCAAGGTCTCTGCTTCGACAATATCCCCGGCGTGAATAAAAAACTCTACACCCTCTTTAACCAGCATATCTATAGCTTTTACAGCCCTATTATGCTTTGTATGAGAATCGGAAATAATCCCTATTTTTATAGCGTTAGAAATAGTTTTACTTCTTGTCAATCTCTTCACGAGGCGTTTTTGTTTTACATTTAACACACTCATATACCTCTTTGTTTCTAAAGGTACGAGGAGCAAGTACTCCGTCGCAGCCTTCTTGTGTACATTTTATAGTTGTCGGCTCAAATTTAGAGATAAATTTACAATCAGGATAGTTTTCACATCCCCAGAATGGTCCACGTCTTGAGTTTTTAAGGCTGAGCTTTCCTCCACAGTCCGGACAAGGAGTTTCACTTACTTTTTCTTCTACTTGAATACTTTTTGTATTTTTACACTCCGGATAGTTTGCACATGCTAAAAATTGTCCGTTACGGCCGTTTTTCACAACCATATCACCGCCACATTTTTCACATTTGTCTTCTGCAACTTCCTCTTGTTTTTCTACTTTGTTACCTTCAGCATCAACTTGTTCCGTATATTTACATTTAGGGAAACCGCTACATGCAACAAATTCTCCGAAACGTCCTGAACGAAGAAGCAGTTCACTTCCACATTTAGGGCAGTTTCTACCAAGAGGTTTCGCCATTTTCAGAGATACGATTTTCTCTTTACCTTCTGCAATTTTTTGCATAAACTCATCATAGAAATCGATAAGAAGTTTCTCCCAGTCCACATCACCTTCAGCGATCTCGTCAAGTTTCTCTTCCATATTCGCAGTGAAGTTGATATCAACTATATTAGCAAAGTGTTTTTCTAAAATTTCAGTAACTGTGAATGCAACTTCTGTAGGAACAATCTGCTTTTTTTCAATATTTACGTACGTTCTGTTTGTCAGCGTTGCAATAGTCGGTGCATAAGTAGACGGACGTCCAACACCTTCAGCTTCCAATTTCTTAATCAGACTCGCTTCAGAATAACGAGAAGGCGGTTCAGTAAAATGTTGTTCTGGTTTGATTTTTTCGATCTCAGCTTTTTCACCCTCTTTAAGAGCAGGAAGAAGCTTGTCTTTGTCATCAGTTCCAACTACTTTATAAAAACCGTCAAAGATCAGTTTTCTACCACTTGCACGATATTCGTTTTCAGAACCGCTGAAGATGATAGATTGTTGCTCAAACACTGCATCTTCCATCTGACAAGCCATAAATCTTTCATAAATAAGGCGGTAAAGTTTTAACTCGTCTGCTTTTAAATATTTACTTGCAACTTCCGGAGTAAACTGTAGCATTGTTGGACGGATTGCCTCATGGGCTTCTTGAGCACCTTTGGCTTTTTTCGTATAAACCTTCGGTTTTTTTGGAAGGTATTTCTCTCCGTAACGGCTTTCAATAATACCACGAACAGCACCTACAGCTTCACTAGCTAGGTTTAATGAGTCCGTTCTCATATAGGTGATAACCCCACTCGTACCGTCAGGAGTTTTCACACCCTCATAAAGAGTTTGTGCAAGCATCATTGTCTTTTTAGGTGAAAAACCTAGTTTTGAAGATGCTGTTTGTTGCAGAGTTGAAGTCATAAATGGAGGAGGTGTTGAACTTTTTCTCTGTTTTGTTTCAATTTTTGTAATCGTAAAGTTGTCTTTGTTAACACTTTCAACAATAGCAGCAGCTTGATCTTTGTTTTTAATAGTCAGTTTTTCGATCTTCTCATTTTTATGTTTAATGAGGTTCGCTTCTATATTTGTTTTGAATGTTGTATCGATGCTCCAGTATTCTTCTGGAACAAAAGCTCTGATCTCTTTTTCACGATCAACTACGAGTTTAAGAGTTGAACTTTGAACACGTCCGCCACTTAAACCCTTTTGTATTTTTGAACTTAATAGTGGAGATAGTTTATATCCCACGATACGATCTAGTAAACGACGAGCCTGCTGTGCGTTTACCATTTTCATATCAATTTTACGAGCAGACTCAAGTGCATGTGTAATAGCACTTTTTGTGATCTCGTGAAAAACGATACGTGGAAGTTCTTCAGGATCTTTTTTGATAGCATGAGCAATATGCCATCCGATAGCTTCTCCCTCGCGGTCCTCATCGGTTGCGATATAGATAATATCTGCTTTTTTTGCTTTTTCTTTGATCTCTTTAACTGTTGGAGCATTCTCTTTTGCTACTGAGTATTTTGGAACGATAGTATGTGTATCTTCATCTATTTCAATACCAAAACGAGACTTTGGAAGATCTCTAATGTGCCCTTTTGACGCGATTACATCATAATCTTTACCTAAAAAGTTTTTAATAGTTCTAGCTTTTGCGGGTGATTCGACGATAATTAAGTTCAATTATAATCCTATATAATATAGTATAGTGTTTTCAAGTGCGAAAGTTTAGCACAAAAAGTTTAAACTGATGTTACACTCTAAGTTTGTTTAAAGAAAATTTAAATTTAATGCTCTTAGTTTTCACGTGTAAAAATATCTCTAGTATATACTTTTTCTTGAACATCCAAAATCTCATTATTTAATCTATTCGCTATAATCAAATCAGATCTCTTTTTAAACTCTTCTAGGTTTTTAATAACTTTTGAATTGAAATATACATCCTCTTGCAGAAGCGGCTCATATACTATAACTTCTATTCCTTTAGCTTTGATTCTTTTAATCACTCCAGCCATGGCACTGTTTCTAAAATTATCACTTCCATGCTTCATTGTAAGTCTATAGACTCCGACTTTCTTTGAAGTAGTTATATTATCTGGATTGTGAGGAGTCAACTCAAGTTTTTTGATGATACTCTCAGCTATAAAATCTTTTCTCGTACTATTGGCTTTTACTATAGCTTCTATCATGTTTGCAGGAACATCTTTGTAATTAGCAAGAAGTTGTTTAGTGTCTTTTGGAAGACAGTAACCGCCGTATCCAAAAGATGGATTATTGTAATGTGTACCTATTCTTGGGTCAAGTCCTACACCACGAATAATCTGTTCCGTATCAAGACCATGAATTGCAGCATAAGAATCTAATTCATTAAAGTAAGCTACCCTCATCGCAAGATATGTATTTGCAAACAGTTTAATAGCTTCAGCTTCTGTAGAATCTGTCAAAAGGATAGGAATATCTTGTTTGAGGGCACCTTTGACAAGCAAGTTGGCAAACTTTGCAGCTCTATCACTTTTTTCGCCTACAATAATTCTTGATGGGTAAAGATTATCATATAGAGCTTGCCCCTCTCGTAAAAATTCTGGAGAAAAAATAATATTATCAGTATGAAATTTTTCTCTTAAAGACTGAGTATAACCTACAGGAATGGTTGACTTTATAATGATAATACTCTGTGGATTAATATTGAGTATATCATTGACAACATCTTCGATGGAGTTGGTATTAAAATAGTTTGTTTGAGGGTCATAGTTAGTTGGAGTAGCAATAATCACATAGTCTGCATCTTTATATGCTAGTTCTTTATTTAATGTTGCTGTGAAGTTAAGGTCATTACGTAAAAGATACTCTTCTATCTCTCTATCTTTTATGGGGGATTGCTTATTGTTAAGCATTTCTACTTTTGAAGGAATGATGTCTAGCGCAACAACTTCATTATTCTGAGATAAGAGTATACCGTTTGATAGTCCTACATATCCTGTTCCTGCTATTGCTATTTTCATCCGTTTAATTTCCCCGTGTTTTAGCATTTTCATAACTTTACTTATTGCTATTCTATCTAATTAAGTGCTTAAACTTCCCTATATATAGTGTTTTATAACAAGTTATGTAAAA
The DNA here is from genome assembly GCA_041547625.1 of Sulfurimonas sp. Classification (GTDB taxonomy): domain Bacteria; phylum Campylobacterota; class Campylobacteria; order Campylobacterales; family Sulfurimonadaceae; genus Sulfurimonas. The sequence continues at coordinate 8,335 of JBFEUD010000006.1, read as the reverse complement.
AAATTAAAAAAAAATTGTAATTTTTCTAAAGTATTTTTTTTACTGACCGATTTAGTTTACATCTAGGGCAAGGAAGCCTCAAGATAAAATTAAATTGACAGAGCGAAAGGCTCTTCCCAAAAAGGATTTATTATGGGTTTCAGAATTAATACAAACATTGGTGCTATGGCTGCACACAGAAATGCTACGATGAATAACGTTCAACTTGACAAAAGTTTAAATGCTCTTTCATCAGGTCTAAGAATTAACAAAGCTGCTGACGATTCAGCTGGTCTTGCTATCGCAGATAAACTTTCTGCTCAATCACAAGGTCTTGGTCAAGCAATTAAAAATGCAAATGACGGTATTGGTCTTATCCAAACTGCTGACGGTGCACTTGAAGAATATACAAACATCTTAAAAAGAGTACGTGTTCTTGCTACTCAAGCTGCGAATGACACTCAAGATACTACATCTCGTAGTCATATCAATAAAGAGGTTACTGCACTTTTACAAGAAGCAAGTGATATCGCTGCTACTACTAAATTCAACGGTGTTAAATTATTAGACGCTTCTGCTTCGTCTGGTAACTTTGTATTCCATGTTGGTGCATATGCAAACGAAACACAAACAGTTGCTATCGCTACAAATACTGTAAGAGCAATTACAGGTACTGCAACAGCTACTATTAAAGTTTTAACTCGTACAAATGCAGAATCAACAATTGCAACAATGGATAGTGCACTTGATACAATTAACGGTAAAAGAGCTACTCTGGGTGCTGCACAAAACAAACTTGAATCAACTGTTAGAAATATCTCAGTTACTCAGGTAAATGTTACTGCTGCTGAGTCTCAAATCCGTGACGTTGACTTTGCTGCTGAGTCTGCAAACTTCAACAAAAGAAACATCTTAGCTCAATCTGGTTCATATGCTATGAGTCAAGCTAATGCTGTTCAACAAAATGTTCTAAGACTATTACAATAGTTTTTTAACATTCAAACAGAGGTTTTATGCCTCTGTTTTTTATTCTTCTTTTAAAAAATCACTTATTCTTTCTTCATAAATTTTTTCTATTTCAAGTAATTCACCAAATAAGAGTTCATGAATCTTTTTGATATGTATCGGAATATCGTTAAGCTGCTGTGTATTGAAAAAGTCAAAGATTATCGGGGTAGCATAACTTAAAAAATGATCATAAACCAGTAGAAGGTTTTGGTTTTCCCTCGTAGGTTCTTGTAAAAGTTCCAGTATAAGAGATATAAGTCCGTGAAGATATTCCTCTTTTGTAATACGATCATTTAAAATTGAATATTTCTGAATGATATTCTTGACCTCTTGTGCGAACTTAACTCTTTGTTCAAGAGAATAGATATCCTCTTGCGATAATGTACTGACAGAATATGCTTGAAATGTGTTTATTATCTCTTCATGAAGCTGTTTTTTATCTAGAGTGTTGAAATTATCAGTATTTATTTGAGAAGGTTTTGTTGGAATAGTTCCGACAATATATGCACCCTCACTGAGATTATAGATCTTTTGTGTATCGTTTTTGATACTTTCTACGATATTGGATAAACTATGAAGAGAAGAGGCAAAGAGAGGATTTGTATATACCTCTTTTTCAAAATTGCCTTTGACCTTGAAAAAATCTCCCCTAAAAGAGATACTATTGCTTATTTGATCTAGCGTGCTAGTATCATAAACTGTATTTGTAAGTGTATGAGAATCTGCATGCGATTTTCCTTCTGCGGAAATTGCGAGATCTAAGCCTAAAGTATATATATTTTTTATATTTAGCAAAATAGCTTGGAATACTGATGTAGAACCTACACAAGGACCTGTGAAGGCATCATAACCCTCATGATAGTATGTTTGTTCTTCCATAAGGTAAACATTCTCTTTTGCAAATGTTTCAATAACCTCTTTTGGAGTGAAACTACCTGCGATTAAAATACTGTTTTGCAAAAAAGTTTTTGCATCAAAACCTTTCAAATGTTCTATTGACACGTTAAAGCCGTCAAGGTGGGTTACAATATCTGGATAAATTCCTTGTTGGGATAATTTATTTAAAACAGAAGAAACCGCTATGATCGTAAAGTATTGATGATTTTCTTTAAGCCATTGTATCTGGTTTGCAAAAGAGGGACCTGCACCTATAATTAAACAAGGTTTTTCAGAAAGAGATGAATCTTGGAATTGATTTGAAAAGTTTATAAACTTGTAACCCTCTTTCATGAAAGGTAGATGTCTTGTCAATTTTTCCAATAAAGTTTTATAAGGGAAAGATGAAAAAACCTGTGATGAGAGTACATTTTTTATGAGTTTGATTTTCTCATCTGAATGTGCATTAAAATAAAAATACTTAAGATATTTATTTCTAAAAAAACTATACGATAGAAACTGTTTAAATTTGTCAATGAAGTCGATACGATTCTCATTGATAGAGAAAGTTAGTTTTGTACCTAGCTGATAGTAGGGTGTCGTGAATAGAGAAAGTCTAAAGAGCTCTAAATCATCTTCAATAAGAAAATATTCTTCGGCCGTTATTTTTTGGTCTATAGGGAATAGGTGCAATCCAAGCCCGAGTCCTATGAAAATAAATTTTTCAATATGTTGCATCTCTGAATCAGTTTGGATGTTATCGAGATAATAGCTCATTAAAGGGTAAATTCCCTCTAAGCCTCTAAGCTTGTCATCAAATTCATCTTGGTGCTTTTCATACCCATGAAACATTGCAAAGCCGTCAAAAATCTGAGAATTCTTTTTAAAGTTTATTCGTGAGGAAAACTCTTCCGAGATATCGATACTATTGCCATTATACAGAAAACTACCGCTTGCAAGTTCCATAACATCAAAAGATGTGTTTTTGTATTCTAAGGCATATTTTTCTTGGTACTGACCGGTATTAATCGCTTCTTCAAGGAGAGAGATTTTTTTGAAAACATCAGGATGATGTTTTTCCAGAAATTTTATATTTTGCGTATATCTTTCAACTACTTCTTGTTGTAGTTCATCCATTTGCATTCTCCTTATGAAGCGTAGTTTCAATAGAGTGTATATAAGACTCGATTAGTTCCTGGATATTCTCTTTTAAAATGTGATCCATATTTTGAAACTCTTCGATAGAAGTGCGAGAATCATTTAAATAGTGATATACGAAATGGAGAACAAAATAGAGATAACTATCTAAAATACGGGAGATCTCATAAGTTTGAAGATTATTGGAACCGCAAATTAATTCATGAATTTTTGATACATACTCTTTTGGCGTCAGTTGAAGAGGGTCTATTTGTGAAATTTGAAGTTTTAGCTGCATGGTAAAACTAAGTTTTTCTTTCAATGATTGTATCTCTTTGTGACTAAAGTTGCGTAATGAATGTTTTTGTATATGTGTTTGCAGTTTTGCGAATGTAGAGTCCGGAAGAGGTTCCATTTGTCTGATACTTTCGGGTGCTAGAGGTATAGTCTCTCTATAAAGTGCGCCATCAGAAAGGTTGTAAATCTTTTGAAAAGGTTTGACGAGACTGGAGAAATAATTGTTTATTAAATTTACGGATGAGAAAAAGTGGGGTGTCGTAAATACTTTATTTTGAAAATTGCCTTCTATCTCTAAAAGATCGTTTTTATAAGAAAGTTCTTTTGTATCATGCAAATTGTTTTCTAATTTTAAAGTTTCAGTATCTTGATGTACCTCAATATGGTTTGCTCCACTAACACTATCAACGGCAAGATCGAGTCCAAGGAGATAGATTTCACTTGCTTTAAGCACTGTTAACAAAAAATAGCCTAGTGAGCCAACACATGCTGAAGAGATATTGAGTGCGCCTTCTTTATAATTTGAACCCGCTTCAAAAAGAAAGATATTTTCTTTTTTCAACATTTGCAATATTTTTATTGGGGTATGCATAGAAGCAAACAGTAAAGAGTTGTCTAAAAAAGATAATGATTTGAGTTTTTCAAATGATTGAATACTAGGATCGAATGGATCAAGATGTAAAACAATTTGAGGTTTGATATTGTTTTGTTCAAGATAAAAAAGAGATGAAGAAGCAGCTACAATGATAAAGTTTTGTGCATTTTCTTTTAAAAATTCAATATTTTTTTGTAAAGAGGGACCACTTGCGATCAACATAAAAGGCTTATTGTGAAAAAAGCCTTTTGTGAAATTGAGTTCTTTTGAGAGTATCTTATAGTCTTGAGAAATTACCTCTAATGGACGAATTAGATTGCTGAGGTAATCGTTAAAGAAAAATTTGAGTTCCGGCTGAGAGGAAAGGGCAAGATAAAATTTATTTGTTTTATCATCGGAATGGCTCAGGAGTTGAAAATATTTGATGTAATGGTTGAAATAGTATTGTTCTTTTAAAAAAGATTCAGCAGTATGTGCAAACTCTGTGTCATCTTCAAAAACGGAGAAAAAGAGTTTTGCATTTTGCGCTATTTTTTTATAGTTGATACACATAAGTGAGAGCCTAAAAAGCTCTAAATCATCTTCTACGATAAGATAGACACTGCTTTGTATCTTGTCTGTTATGGCAGTAATATGTAAACCAAGACCAGTCCCGAAAAAAACGAATTTGTCTAGGGAGTGTAGAGTTTTATTTTCATGTTTATTAGCTAAGTGAACCAATTCTGCAGTGTAAAATTGATGGCTTTTAAGAGGAGCATTGTCTTTTTCTTTTTTAAGTGCATTTATCATATCATCTGAATAGTGTTGGCGCACAAAAGTTTCAAAGCAGTTATGTTCTGTAGAGTAATTTATGGAATCAAGTGATTTTTGCGTATGCAGGTCTGTTTTTTTATCATACAAATAGTTGCTGCTTGAACGTTCAAGTACATCAAAGTTGCCGTTTTCAAAAACAAGGTCGTATTTCTCTTGATAATGTCCTTGGGTAACGGCTAAATCAAAAGCAGAAAGCTTTTCGAAAAGTTTCGGATGCTCTTGCTTGATGTATTCTATATTTTCGTTAAAGTTTTCTACAATTATATTGTTTATGTCGTTCAAGTTTTTCTCACTTTGAAATGTGCATCGAAATCTTCTAAAATATTCAAGATATTACTACCCACTTGTGCTTGTATCTTTTTAATATCTACAATTATCTCTTTTGTATTGCAATAATCAAAAATAAAACCATAGACAAATCTAATATAGTTCTCAAATAAAATAGAGAGTACTTCACACTCTTTTTCTGCACATAAGCAAAGATCGTTCTTAAGTTCTACAAGTGCATATGTAAATAGCGTTTTTTCGTCATAAGTTTTTGATAAAAACCGTTGTACGAGTTCTTTTTTTAGTTGAATATTTTTTGCAATAGAGCTAAGAAAACTCTGTTCATTTGAACTTAAATGATTGGAACTGTTTTCATAAAACAGTTGTTGCAGTTCATGTAATGATTTTTGAGTATGTGTGTGTATATCGAGATCAGCTGAGGAGACTGAGATAGTGTTTTGTAGTTTTGCACCGTCGTTAAGGTTATAAATATTTTGATACGGTTGTTTGAGTCCTGATGAGATCTCGTTAATCGCTTTTATTGAAAGTGAAAAATTTGGTGTTGATTTTACAATTGCTTGAAAGTTTCCTTCGAGTTCTATGATTGAATCTCTAAAGTTCATTGCATCTGTTTCTTCCTGCCCTTCAAGTGTATAATTACTATATGCATTACTGTGTGTTTTTAGTGTTGTTTGTTCCAGTGCAAGATCAAGACCGATAAGAACAATATCTTTAAATCCCAAAGCGACTAAAATCAGGTAGGTAGAAGAACCTGCACAAAAAGCACTGAGTTCTCCGAAACCTTGTTTGTAGTTAGTACCGCTCTCAAAGAAAAAGAGCTGTTTTCTGTTAAACATAGAGACGATTTTTTGCGGAGTTTTTGCACTAAAGAGTAGAATAGAGTCTTGAATAAATGCTTGATTTTCAAGTTTTTCAAAATGAACGGCACTACGTTCAAAACCGTCAAAATGGGTAATGATGTCGGGTTTAATATTGGCAAGTTCCAAAGTTCTTAGTGTTGCCGAGAGTGCTATGATGATAAAATTCTCTTGATTCTTTTTTAAAAATGCTATGTTTTTGTCTAACGATGGACCGGGTGCTACTAAGATTACACTTTTGTTTTTACAATATTCACCAAGTACTTTTGAGGTGAGGTTAATAAAGTTATAGTCTGCTTGCAAATACTTAAGAGGTTGTGTGTATTGTTCTAAGATTGAAGAGTAAAAAAAGTTCAGATGTGACTGAGTCACGACAAGGGTATGAAACTCTTTAAGTTTCTCTTCGGAGTGAAAAACAGATTCAAAAAATTTAATATACTGGTTATAGTAGAACGATTCATCTAAAAATTTTTTTGCTATTACTTCAAACTCATTTTTCTCTGAAGCAATTGCAAAAGAAAGTTTTGCTTGTTCTGCTAATTTGAAATATTGTATTGTGAACAGAGAGAGGCGAAAGAGTTCAATATTGTCTTCTATGATGAGATAAAACTCTGCATTTACTTTTTCAGCAATTGGCTCTATGTGCAAACCACTTCCGAAAAAGATATATTTATATATTTTTTCCAGCTCTTGGTTTTTTGTTTGCTCAAAGAGCTCAAATGCAAAATGATACCCTTTTGTTTTTTCTGTTTTTGGGAGAATTTTAAAACTTTCGAAAACATTTTCATTTTTTTGAAAATTGACACTCTCTTGCATGATTTTTACAAAATGGTTACTTTGTTGGTTATACAGATGTTTATTAGTTTGCAAATTGATAATGTCAAACCCGCCATTTTCAAAACTAAGGGTAAAGTTTTCCGATAATTGGTTTGTCGACATATGATTTTCATAAGCTAAGAGCTTTTCATAGACTACCCGATGGTTGTTCTGTAGATAGTTGATATTTTGATGAAAATTGTTTGTTACAAGTTCATTGATATCTACCATGAAAACCTTTCTCCAAACTCATAATCTCTCTCTGCTTTTTTCCCTAATATATCTTGTAGATGTTTAGGGTGCATGCCATATCCTGGGCGGACACTTCGGATATTTCCTTCTGTAAATATCTCGCCCTTTTTTATATCTTGTGCCACATAGAGGCTTCTTGCAAACTGTCTGCTTTTTTTCTTTTTGTCTGTTAAAGAATAATCAACTTTGCCTAAAAGTTTTTCTGTATCGCGTACAGCTTGGATCATCTCTTTGAACTCTTGTTTGTCTAAAGAAAAATCTGCATCAGCCCCGCCGATAGAACGCTCTAAGATAAAATGTTTCTCTATAACTTTGGCTCCGAGTGTAGTTGCAACTACAGGTGCCGTAGTACCTAATGTGTGGTCAGAAAATCCCGTGACAACTTCAAAAGTTTTGGCTAAGTCAGGAATCATAGTAAGATTGGCATCTTCAAGTGCAGCAGGGTATGCACTTGTACATTTTAAAAGAATAATTTTGTCATTGCCGACACTTCTACATATCTCTACTGCATCATGTATCTCTTCAAACGTTGCGATTCCCGTTGAGATAATGACAGGTTTTCCTTTAGAAGCAGTATATCTGATAAGCTCATAATCGGTAATTTCAAATGAAGCTATTTTGTAAGCAGAAGGATTAAACTGTTCTAAAAAATCTACTGCACTTTTATCAAACGGAGAGGAAAAGATATCTATCTCGAGCTTTCTGGCATAATTAAAGAGCTCTTCATGCCATTCCCAAGGAAGATAGGATTCTTTATACAGATCGTAAAGTTTTTGATTGTCCCAAAGAGTTCCCCCTTTGATGATAAAATCATCCTTGTCACTGTTTAGTGTTAGCGTATCGGCTGTGTAAGTTTGGAGTTTGATGGCATTTGCCCCTATCTCTTTGGCAGCTTTGATAGTCTCTTTGGCAATGTTGATATCTCCGCCATGATTGGCACTGAGTTCCGCTATTATAAAAACACCGTCTTTTTCTAAATCAAATTTACCTATCTTCATAATTGAGCTCCATGCACTTTACTTCTTTGTCGTTTATTGTTTTTTCTGAGATATCTTGAAAATTAAATTTTTTATACAAGGCATATGCTTTTTCATTATCTGCAAAGACTTCAGAATATATTTTTTTAACTTTTAAAACTTCAAAAGCATAATGGATAATCTCTTGTAAAAGTATTGTACCATTTCCTTTGGTATTCGGGTTTGTATAGATACCCATATGTAAACTTGTATTTTCAATGATTTGTGTGAAATCGATAACACCGATTTCTTCATTATCTTTTTGAACTAAAAAATATAATTTTTCTTTGTGCCCTTTTAAACTCTCTATGAAGTGTAGATGAGTTTCTAAAGGAATCTTATCTTGGTTGTACATCCATTTTCTGATCTCAGGAGTGTTTCGCCATTCTAAAACCATCTTT
>JBFEUD010000005.1:0-20728 GCA_041547625.1 Sulfurimonas sp. | reverse complement strand
TTCACTAAGAACAATTTTGTAGTTTTTATTGATAAAAAAACTTGCTCCTGAGATAAACTGCTCCGGAAAGTCACTTTGGATATGTAATTTCATATCACCTTTAATACCAACAGTTTTACCTATGGTAGCGATATGTAATAATTTTTTATTCAATTGGTTCGACATTTATTCTGTAACTCACACCATCTTTAGCTTTACAGCCAGAGATAACAGTTTTAATAGCTCCAATCATCTTCCCGCTTTTACCGATAAGTTTACCGATATCAGCTTGGTTAGCATAAAGAACTATTTCTGTCACTTCGTCGCCTTCAACCATTTCCACTTTTACATCTTCAGGATATGAAGCTAAAAGTTTTGCAAATTGTGCGACAAAATCAGTTATCATGATTATCTACCAGTAATCTTTTTAACGCGATCACTCATTTTAGCACCAACGCTTAACCAGTAATCTAATCTTTCGTTATCAACTACTAGAGTTTTCTCGTCGTTCATTGGATTGTAGTGTCCAATTAACTCGATCCAACCACCATCTCTACGTTTACGGCTGTCAGTTACCGCGATACGGTAAAATGGTCTTTTCTTTCTTCCCATACGAGTAAGTCTAATTACTGTCATTTATGTTCCTGTTTTTTATTTTTACCTAATTACTGGTTAAATCTGTGCAAGTTATATGATGATTATTGGGGAAGTGTAGCATAGCTACGTTACATTTGTAGTAGTAAGTTCTTCCCTCTTTATCATCTCTATAGTTGGATGTACACATTTAACCAGTAAATAGGTTACAAATCTTTTTATCACAGAGGTATTGTTTAAAAAGATTTTTTTCAAGCGGAATTATAGCTAATTTTTTTTCAAATAGCAAATCCCGCTATATAAGTTATCTAGGCATACCACCTAAACCGCCCATTCCACCAGGGCCACCCATTTGTCCCATAAGTGATTGGAGCTGCTTCATACCGTTTTTGCCTGAGAATTTTTTCGCCATTTTTCCGGCATTTTTAAACTGCTTGATCATACGGTTTACTTCAACAACTGTCAGACCACAACCTTTTGCGATTCTCTCTTTTCTTGAGTTATTTAGCAGATCCGGATCTTCTCTCTCTTTAAGAGTCATTGAGCTCACCATTGCTCTAATATTTTTAAGTTCAGAAGAGTTGTCAAAGTCAAAGTCTTTGATCGCTTTGCTCATACCGCCCATACCAGGTATCATTCCCATGATTGAGCTCATTGAACCCATTTTTTTCATCGCTTCCATCTGTTCGATGAAATCGTTGAAGTTGAACTTCCCTTTTTGGATCTTTTTCGTTAAGTGTTTTGCTTTTTTCTCATCGATTACGTTTGCAGTTTTTTCCGCAAGCCCTTCGATATCTCCAAGCCCCATTAAACGGTTAACGATACGCTCAGGTAAGAAAACTTCCAAGTCTTCCATTTTCTCACCAAGACCGATGAATCTTAACGGTACTTCTACTTGAGATGAAAGTCCAAGTGCTACACCCCCTTTAGAATCACCGTCGTATTTTGAAAGGATAACACCGTCTATTCCGATCTTCTCTTTAAACGTTGTTGCAGTTCTAACCGCATCTTGACCAGTTAAAGAATCTGCAACATAAAAAATCTCATCTGGATTAGCCACTTTTTTAACATTTTCAAGCTCATCCATAAGCTCATCATCAATTGCTAAACGTCCTGCCGTATCTATTAAAACTACATCGAAAATTTTAGAGTTTGCATATTCAAGTGCTGACTTTACAACTTCTACAGGATTTTTAGTAGCCTCATCTTCATACAGCTCTACTTCTATTTGCGCAGTAATTTGACGAAGTTGTTCAACCGCTGCCAAACGTTGTAGATCGGCTGCAACAACCAGCACTTTTTTCTTTTTGTTTTTAAGATAGTTTGCAAGCTTACCCGTAGTTGTTGTTTTACCAGAACCTTGTAGACCTGTCATTAAAATAGTTGTAGGAGGATTTGGTGCAAATACAAACCCTTTATTACCACCAACTTCAAGGAGATCAGTTAATGTCTCACGAAGCGCTTCAAGGAATTGGTCTTTTCCGATTCCTTTCTCTTTTGTTTTATACTCAACAATTGTAATAAGTTCTTTTACAACTTTATGATTTACATCCGCTTTTAATAGAGATTTTTTAAGCTCATTTAACGCTTTTGTTAAAGCTTTTTCATCATCATGAAAACGGATCTTTTTGATCGCATTTGTAAAACTATCTGTTAAAGTACCAAACATACACTACCTCTTGGTTAGACTAAATTTTTCGCGATTATAACAAAGTCGTGCTTGTGCTTTGCTTTATTAAAATATTCTCAAATATGAGTAATATTAGCTCCAAACAGCTATTTTACCCGATAAATCCATATGTGTCAGATAGAGTCGCAGATCGAACTCTACTTGATGATACTCACTAAACATGTGTTCACAAAGCTTATAAAATGGCTTGTTATGTTCTTTCTCTTTAAAATGTGCGAGTTCATGAACAACTATCATCTGTAAAAATTCTTCAGGTACACTTTTAAATAAAGATGCGATCCGTATCTCATTTTTGGCTTTTAATTTTGAACCTTGAACACGTGATACAAAATGGTGAGTACCCAAAGCGTTATGGATAACATTGATTTTTCCGTCATACACGGCTTTGCTCAGCGGAGATGTTTTTTTCATATACTCATTTTTAATATCTTGTACATACAAAAACAAAGCCTTGTCATTTTTATAGTTGTGTGGGGTTGGATATTTTGTTGTTAGATAATTCTCTAGTCTATTTGCATCTAATAGAGTTTGAACTTGTTGTTGTATAGCTTGGGGATAGTGATTTAAATATTTCAGTTTTTTCATTACTTTGTATACTTTGCCAAAAAAGCATTGATCTGGTTTGCAAACAGTTCAGCATCTTTAGCAGAAAATGGCTTTGGTCCTTTAGTAATCTCTCCGCTCTCACGAATTTTTTCCATGAGATTTCTCATAGCCAGATACTGTTTAATGTTATCTATACTATAAAGCTCCCCTCTATGATCTATTGCATGGGCATTTTTTGATATAGTTCTGTCTGCAAGCGGAATATCTGCAGTAATTACCAAATCCCCTTCTGCTAACAACTCCACTATTTTATTGTCAGCTTCATCTGCACCGGCATCTACTATCAAGTACTCAACTAAATCTGATTTTCCTATATTTATCTTTTTATTTGAGACAACTATGGTTTTTATTTGTAACCGTTCAATCTGCTTTAATAGTATAGGTTTCAGTATGTTTGGAAATGCATCTCCATCAACAAATATTTTAAACATTTATCAGCTCCAGTTTTTCTTGCCTGCTCATCTGTTTTATTGCATACTCTCTTTTGCTTGCATCAACTCTATCAGCACAATTTTCATAATAAACAAGTTCAACAGGACGTCTTACTTTTGTATATTTTGCACCTTTTGGGGAATTATTATGCTCGTCAACTCTTTTTTCCAAATCTGTTGTAATTCCCGTATAAAGAGTATCGTCACTGCATTTCACAATATATACTTTCCACTTACTTACAGGAGTGATAAAAGTATTTATGCCATCTACCTGATAATAAGCAAAATCATTGCCTCTGCAATACCACATACAATATGCACAGGTAAGTGAATCAAGAATATCTTCGTGATCTTTTAACCTCTGCCCTTTAAGTAAGTCCAACTCTGTTTCTAATATCTTGTGTTTTTTAAAAACTTGAAGAAGATATTTTTTATAGATTCCAAGCTGTTGTTTTATAAAATCGGTATCTCGACCCTTTTTTCTTTTGTAAGGGAGGATTTGATGATTATTAAAACACATTGCAATTGTAGAGTGTGTATAGACTTCAAAGATCACTTTATTGTGTTCAAAATCTCTTTGAAATCCAAGATCGGACAATCTTTCAAACAGTTCTATGCTTCTAATTTTTGGGGAATATTTTGTAAGAAGTTTTTTATTGGCGGGAAGCATTGAGATCTTGTATTTTGCGAAGTCTTTATTGAAATCTTTCTCTATCTCTCTGTTACCTGTTTCATTTGGAACAACTAAAGGGGCATCTACACCTATGTGTACTTTATAAGCCTCGTACTTTGTAATCTCTTGAACTATCTCGTCAATTGATTTGAGCAGTTTAAGCTCTAAAATTTTTAATTTGTTTCCCTCTTGTTGTGTCACACAAAAGCCTGAGAAGTTTTTTTCTCCCCAAGCGAGGTCTATACCTATATATACACTATTCAAATGTCTTAAATGTTTTTGGCTCAGGTGATGTAAACTCCATACCAAGCAGTTTAACTTTATGAGCGTGAAGCATCACCCTTTTTGCACGACGTCCGCCGTATTGTTCATCACCGATAATCGGATGCTCAATATATCTTGCATGAACACGAATCTGGTGAGTTCTTCCATGGTGAATAATAATTTTTGCTTTTGTCTTTTTCGCACTCACCTCTTCAGGATAAAACTCTGATTTTGCAGGCTTCCCTTTTGGTGAAACATTCGAGTATGCTTTATTGTTTTTCTTTTGAGTAACGATAGGTTTATCTACGATTGTAGGCTCAGTTAAGATTCCCTCTAACCATGCGATATACTCTTTATATACTTTATCTTGTGCAAACTCTTTGATCGCTTTTTCACGAAACTCTTCATTTTTTACAAGCATTAACACACCGCTTGTTTCACGGTCAAGTCTGTGAAGTAGCCTTGCACCTTTAAACTGACGTTCTAGTTCATCAGAATTTACAAAAGCAGGTTTATCAACAACGACCAAATCATCGTTTTCAAAAAGGATAGTTGGCTTCTCAACTTTTTGTACGCGGAATATCGTTTTTGCATCGATCTCTCCACGGGCAATCATCACCTTCTTATTCCCTACATATACCAGACCGCGATCGATCATCGATTTTGCTTGAGAATTTGAAACTCCCTCTTGTTGTGCTAAAAGTTTATATGCTTTTTCAGTTGCCATTGTTTTGTATTTCCTTTATTTTCTCTATAACTTTTTGTAAGTTAATTTTCTCTTCTACCCTTGAAGATGGTAGTTCTTTTGCCATCTCTAATGCGTGAAGTATCTCATCACTCTCTACATATTGTACATGATGTACATATTTAAATAACTCTTTTTGGTGGAAGAAATGTTTCCCTGTGATTATTTTACATCCAAAGTGGGCAGGTTCAAGCGGATTGTGCCCGCCTACATCTTTTTTGAATGCTCCGCCGAGTATTGCAATATCGCTGATTGCATAAATATTGTTAAGCTCACCCATTTTATCGACTAATATTATATCTGAGTCGAAATTCTCCTCCTCGGAAAACTTGTGTGCCGATAAAGAGTTTTGCTCTCCGTATTGCTGTATCAGTTTAAACACTTCCTCAAATCTTTCAGGATGACGAGGAACAACAATAAGTTTCGCATCATTTGTTTTTTTATACTCTACAAATGCTTTAAGTACACTCTCCTCTTCCGTTGGATGTGTACTACCTGCCACTATCACTTCGCACTCAGGTTTTGTCAGCTCTTTGGTGTGCGAAATCTCACCGGCAAGTTTAATATTGCCAATCACTTCAATATTTTTCGCACCAAGAGCTAAAAACCTGTTTTTATCTAGTTCACTTTGTGCATAGATGATTTCCATGCGAGAGAGCATCTTTTTATAAAACCATGCAAATTGTAGATAACTTTTTACACTTTTATCGGAAATTCTTCCGTTTAGTAAAATTATCTTGGCACCCTTGTTAAAAGCTATTACAAATAACAAGTACCAAAATTCTGCTTCTAAAACTACAAGCACTTTTTGACGTCTTACCCAAAACGGCAAAAAGATCTCATAAGGCAGATAACGTACTTCCGCATCATACTTTCTTGCTTCAACTTGACCCGTATGTGTAATCGTTGTAATACACACTTTTTGATCCAACTCTTTTAAAATCGGTTTTAAAGCTCTTGCTTCACCAAGAGAACATACATGAAACCAAATATTGTTAAAAGTTTTAAATCGAGGATTTTTAAAAAGAAAAAAACGAGCAGGAATAGATTCTTTATACTTGTATTTAAAAGATAGAATTACAAGAAGTGGTAGTGCTACAATATAGAGCACTACACCTAAAATGTAGTAAAGAAGAGTGAAAGGCAAAGCCTACTCTTCGCTAGCTTTCACGTAAAGGATACGACCACAATGAGGACACGTAGTAATATCTTCTCCACGAATTACATCAGAATAAACTTTATCACCAATTACCATATGACATCCCATACAAGCTTGATCTTCTACAGGAACAACTGTCGTATTTTTTGCCCAACGACGGATTTTTTGGTAAAACGCTAAACCTTTTTGGTTGATCTCTGAAAGAAGTTTCTCTTTTGTCTTGAATACTTCTTGACGATCAGCATTGATTTTTTCAAGTTTTTCATCTACTTCAGCTTTCACACTTTCTAAAGAAGCATTTAATTCATCAAGGTTTGCTTTAGATGAATCAATTTGTTCATGTTTTAAAGCAATGATTTTTTCTAAACGTTCAATCTCTTCATTTGCAAAAGTAATTTGCTCTTTTGCGATCTCTTCTTCAAGTTGAAGTGATTTCATTTCACGCTCAGTTTTTACTTCAGCAGATTTTTTTGCATTTTCTTCAAGTTTTGCAGAAAGTTCACTTAGGTGAAGTTCATTTTTTGACTTCTTAAGTTCTTCCTCTTTAATTTCGTTTGTTAAATTTTCAATATCGCTTTCGATACTTTTAGTTTTTGCTAGTGCTGCTTCATATTTATAGTTAGCTTCTTCAATCTGTGGCTCAAACGCATCGATCTCTTTGTCTACAATTGAAAGGTCGATAAGTTGTTTAAGGTGCTTATTCATTGGGGTCCTTTAGGAGTTTTACTTCTACCATTTGTCTTCAAAACATACTTAAATATATGTAAATGGATTTTCTGATGACGCAATTATAACTTTTAAACCTAAATTTTTCAAATATTTCGCTAAAATTTCTGCAAAAAAGTGTTCACTCTCATAGTGTCCTATATCAATTAAAGATAAATTTATACTCTTTGCTTCCATTGCATCATGATATTTTACATCACCCGTTAAAAAACAATCCGCATGTAAACTTCTCATTAAAGAGCAACCTGAACCGGTAGTAAGTGCCACTACTTTTACCTCATCAGAGCATTTTACGCATTTCGCAAATTTTAAACCAAACGCTTGTGATACTTTTTTTGCGAAGGTGTCAAAATCTTCATTGACTTCCAGATAAGCTATAAAACCATCTTTTTCTTTGATCTCGTATCCTAAAACATTTGTTGCAACATATTCGTTTAGGTGCGTTTGATCAAAGTTTGTATGCATTGCAATGTTTGAGATATTTTTTTGGATCATTTTTTGGATTAAATTCGCAGGATACTTGCTAAACTCTAACTGCTTTAATCCTCCGAATATAATCGGATGGTGTGTAATTAAAAGAGTATTTGGCTCAAGCGAATCTATTAAAGCTTCATCAACATCTATACTTAGAGCCACTGTTTCAATATCGTGATTAAAATCTCCTACTAAAAGTCCTGAGTTATCCCAAGATTCTTGTAATTCAAAGGGTGAAAGTTCATTTAAAAAGTCATATATTTCTAAAACTTTCATCCAAGTTTCTCCAGTTCCTCTTTCGCTTCTGTAAACTCATCGTCAAGTTCTAGTGCTTTTTTGTACATCTCTTTTGCCGCTTCTGTCTCTTGCATATCCACAAGTAAATTACCGTAATTGAAATATGTAATAGGATTTTCACTGTCTTGCTCTATTGAGTAATCCAGATGCTCTTTTGCCTTCTCATAATCACCTGTTTTTCTATAAACACTCGCAATTGCTTGATGTAAAGCAGAATTTCTATGGTTTAGTTCTAAAGCTTCTTGATAATATTCCAATGCCTCTTCATATCTCTCTTGTGCTACTAAAGCATATCCCATTTTAAAAAGGATCTCTTGATTATGAGGCATTTTAATATTTGCTTCGTGATAGATCGTCAAAGCTCTTTGGGCATCCCCTTTTTGCATCTCTTCATCCCCTTGATATACAAGAAGCTCTATATCTGCAGGATCTTCAAAGGTCCCTCCTTCTTGAGGGTCTTTTAATGTTTGTATATGTTCATAAATTTTGAATGCAAAAAATGCTGAAGCACCAAGCATCAATAATTGAAAAAATGTCACTTGTTATCCTTTAAAATATTTTTATTCAGTAGAGAAATAAGTTGTAATGGATCAACCTGTACACCATCTACACGTGCTGCAAAATGGAGATGTGGTCCTGTTACTCTTCCGCTTTGACCGCTTAAACCTAAAAGCTCTCCCTTATGCACCATTTGTCCTATTTTAACATTAAACTTACTCATATGAAAATAGCATGTATAGATGCCATACCCATGATCAACTACTACCGTACCGCCTGAATAAAAACGATCAGACACCAACACCACTTTTCCGTCGTTGCTTGCTTTAATCTGTGTACCTGTTTTAGCACGAAAATCTGTTCCGCTATGATACCCTTTAAGTGAACCGTTATATATTCTAGCTTTACCAAAATCTGACGTAATATTACTATCAAGAGGAAGTTCAAACGGTTTTGAGATATAAAGTTTAGGAGTCACCGTATTGTATATCTTCATTGCTTGATTGTACTCTTTTTCAATACGTTTTTTGACCTCTTTTGATTTCGGATTTACTTTAGAAGAATCAACATGAAGCTCTTCATGCGCATATATTCCTTTTTGTACATCTAAAAATAATAAAGTAGACTTTTCTTGTTTCTTTTCAAGATAATGAATATATAGTTCTTTAGAAGCTACTTTTTCATAATAACCTACAGGGACTAATGCAAAACAGCATTTTTTATCTATAGGGGAATGGATGATCGGAAACTTCTTTTTACCAACAGCAATATTTTTATACTCTATCCCATCTTCTTTTTCTAAAGTTATTAATGCCGTTTTGCCATTTACGACTTCCTTATCAAAATTTTGGATTTGAAGTGCAAAACCATTTATAACAAAAATTGAGATAAAGAGTAAAAATTTCATTAAAAATCCTTCATTGCCCGAGCTATATCTCTTTTTTGATCTTTCTCTTTAAGATCATGTCGCTTATCATGCAATTGCTTCCCTTTTGCTAGAGCTATTTGTATTTTTACTATGTTTTTTGCATTAAAATAGAGTTGTAAAGGCACAATAGTATACCCTTCTCTCTCTACTGCTTTTTGCAATTTTACCAGTTCTTTTTTATGTAAGAGAAGCTTACGAGTACCTCTCTCTTCATGACCGTAAAAATGGTGTGTAGTTTCAAGTTTGCCTATATATGCATTAAATAAAAATGCTTCATCTTTTACAAAGCGGATAAAACTGTCTTTTAAATTCACACGTCCTTCACGTATCCCTTTTACTTCACTTCCTGCAAGTACAAGCCCAGCTTCAAACTTTTCCTCTATGAAATAGTCATGATACGCTTTTTTGTTTTTTGCGATCGTCTCGCCCATTATTTCACTTCTCCTGAGTTTACTTCTTTTATTGTAAAAAAGCTACTGCCGCTTCCGCTAAAAAAGTAGCCTTGTCTATAATGTTGTTTAAGTTGTGGATACTCTTGGAGTGCAGGAGCAAAAAGATCATTTGCTTCTGTTGCACTCATTGTTTTTAAAATATATTTTGAACTGAGCTCTTTTAACTCTTGAACTTCAAACCCGTCAATCGGATTATAAAAATTTTCTCTATATGCTGTATACACTTTAGGTGTAGAGATCTTTACATCTGGTGTAAATACATCAAATTCTAAAAGTTCCTCTTCGTAAGGCTCAACTATTTCACCTATACCGCTTACATTAGCACTACCGTATCCGTATATAAAAAACGGTACATCTGCGCCAACTTTTACACCGACTTGTGCCAGTTCGTTTAAACTAAGTCCCAAATCTAAAACAGAATTACACATCTTCATAAAAGTTGCTGCATCACTGCTCCCACCGCCAAGACCAGCAAATGCGGGAATATTTTTCTCCACTTTGATCGCATGAGTCTGCATCAGTTTTTCCAATGAAGCGGAGTTTGTAAACTCTTTAAGTGCTACATACGCTTTATAGATTGTGTTTTGTGTTGTCTCACAGTCAAACTCTCCGATAATCGTAAACTCATTCATTTTGGCATCTAGATCAGACTTTGGAACAAAAGAGAGTTCATCGTAAAGAGTATCTACTCTCATGAACCGGGAAATAATTTCATGATAGTTATCTCTTTTGCCTGTAATTTTTAGAAAAATATTGACTTTAGCATACGCTTTATATTTTTTCATCACTTTTGCTTTTTCAGCAATTCTCCTAAAGATTTTAGTTCATCCTCATCACCGCTATGAAGTGCAGCTTTATTGCTCATAGCTACTTCTCGTGCAAGTTCATCTCGTAAAATTGAGACATCTTTGGGTGCATCGATACCAAGTTTTACAACTCCGTTTTCAACTGCGATTACTTTAATTGCAATATTATCGCCTATTAAAATAGACTCATCAACTTTTCTTGCCAATACTAACATTCTATTTTCCCTAATTCATATTTTACTAAACCATCTTTTAAAGTGATGATTGAAATATTATCGCCGTTGTCGATAAAATACGTCCCTTCATTTTGTACTTTGAAATCTTCTAAAGCAAGAACTCTTCCAAACTTTAGATTGTCAGGATCACCCAAATAATAGTTTTGTTCTAACGCTAAAGATTTTTTAATATCTAAAGCCTTTTCATCTTCATAAACAAACTGCCCTTCACAAAGCCTCTCTAAGGCACTCAAACTTCCCGCTTTAACTCCTAACTTCTTTGCTATTAGCAGTCCAAGTGAGCGGATATATGTCCCCTCACTTACAGTTGCTTCAAAAGTCACGAAAGGATGACAATAATGCAAAAGCTTCATCTCATAGATCGTAGAGTGAATTTTATTGAGCTCCACTTTTTTACCCGCACGAGCCAAATCATAAGCGCGCTGTCCATCAATCTTTTTCGCACTGAAAATTGGAGGCTCGTATTCTAACTCGCCCTCAAGTGATTTCACGGCACTGAAAACTTCATCTTCACCAAACTCTTTCAATATTGTAACATCTTCTATCATTTCTGTATCAAGAGAGTCACTTTTAGCCCCAAGCCATAAAGTAGCTCGATATCTTTTTGGCACTTTATTTAAAAATCGAAACAACTTAGTGTGCGAACCAAGGCCTATCACCAGTACCCCTTTTGCAAAAGGATCCAAGGTTCCGGAAAAGCCCGCTTTTTTCGTACCGTATTTACGTTTTAGTTTTGAAAGAAATAGGTTTGAACCTATTCCTGCCGGTTTATATGCTACAAATAAACGATTCATAGTCTCTCAACGAACGATGCTAAGATCTCTCTTTTGCTTCCTGCAAAATTGATGTTGAGTTTAAACTCACGGCCTGCTTTACTTACACCTATGACACGTCCTGTTCCAAAAATCTTGTGGCGTACAAGATCACCTTTTTTATAAGCTGTATTTTTCTGAACTTTCAACGAACCTTCACAAAGTCCTGCTTCATTAAAAAATCTACTTTTCTCTAAATCGCTACGGCGACCTTTGTAAAACCTGCTGCCTGCATGAGAGAGTGTCAATGTTTCTTTCGCTCTCGTAAATGCAACATATCCAAGGCGGCGCTCCTCTTCCAAGTCACTGCCGTCACCTACAAGCGGTAAAAATCCCTCTTCCATACCTATTACAAAAATATGTTCAAATTCTAAACCTTTTGAAGCATGGATACTCATCATATAAATAGAATCCCCTTCAACCTCATCTTGATCGCTTTGAAGTGTCAGCTCATTCAAGAACTCATCTAAAGAAGTTTGAGGATTGTTTTTAATAAAGTCACGGTAAAGTGCATAAAACTCATCCATATTTAAAATTCTTTCCTGAGCGTCAGGCATACCATTATAGATATCTTTGAGATGGAAAGTGTCTTCCAAGACTTCAATAAACTCGTATGTAGAATCCTCTGCAACTTTTGCAACTGCTTCAAGCTTTGCAATAAACTCTTTGAGCGTTGTTGCATTTTTCTTCTTTACTAAACTCTCTAACTCCGAAAATTCTGCAGTTTTCAGGTACTCGTAAATTGATGTCCCTTTTTGATGAGCCGCTAATTCGATTTTGTCCAAACTCGCTTTTCCAAGTCCACGTTTGGGCTTATTGATAATTCGTTTAAATGAGAAATCGTCATGATGGTTAGTAACAACACGAATATATGAGATCAAATCTTTAATCTCTGCACGGTCATAAAAACGTACACCGCCGACAACTTTATACCCAATGCGAGCACGATTTAAGCCTTCTTCAATAGAACGGGAAAGTACGTTTACACGGTATAAAATTGCAATTTCGTTTGCTCTTACACCGGAATCTAAAAGTTTTTGAATCTGTTGGGCTACTTTTCTTGCTTCTTCATTTTCATCTTGCGAATTCAGTGTTGTAACATCATCTCCATCACCACGAGTTGATATCAACTCTTTTCCAAGACGCGAGCGGTTATGTTCAATTAACGCGTTTGCAACTTTTAAAATAGGTAAACGTGAACGGTAGTTCTCTTGAAGTTTAAAAACACTTACACCTGCAAAATCTTCATCAAACTCCATAATATTTCTGATATGAGCCCCGCGCCAACCGTAAATCGACTGGTCGTCATCCCCTACTACACAGATATTGTTGTGTGTCATACAAAGTTTTTGTAAAAGTTTAAGCTGTAATTCGTTTGTATCTTGATACTCATCGATCATAATATACTGATACTTTTGACTTGTTTTTTCCGCTAATTCTGGATTTTGATCCAAAAGTTTATATGTTAATGCCAACAGATCATCAAAGTCAACAAGATTATTTTCCAAAAGGTATTTTTCATACTCTGCATACACTTCTGCTATTTGTTTATAATTAAATAGCTCCGCTTGCTTATATGCATCATCCGGAGTAATGAAAGAGTTTTTGTATCTTGATATTTCAGATGCGATCAAAGGAGTAGGAATATCTGAGTTGATTCTTTTAATTATTCTTTTTTTATCATCCGTATCAATTACAACAAAATTATTCTCACGGCCAAGCAAGTGGATATTAAATTTTAAAAAAAGCAGACCAAATTTATGAAACGTACAAAGTAATGGTGGATATGCTGCATTTTGGATCATAGCCATAGAACGCTCTTTCATCTCACGAGCAGCTTTATTTGTAAATGTTAACGTTAATGTATTTGATGCAGGGATACCTATCTCTTCTATCAAATACGCTAAACGTGAAACAATAGTAGTTGTTTTACCGCTCCCAGCACCTGCTAAGATCAACACAGGCCCTTCTGTTTGTCTTACAGCAGCGCTTTGAGATTCATTTAATCGTTCAAATATTTTTTCCATTTTATCCACTATAACTCTAAATTAATAATATTATAACAAAAAAAGCTAAAAATTATTAGAAAACTATTGCAATAATTATAATAATCAGTTATAATTTTAATATTATTATTACTTATAGGAATTATTAATGTTAAGAGACTTTGCAAAATTACAAACTTTTTTGATGGTTATAAAGGAGAAAAGTTTTTCAAAAGCATCGGCAAAACTGGGGATTTCACAGCCAGCCGTAACACAACAAATTAAATTTATTGAAGATTATTTAGATACAAAAATTGTTGATAGAAAGAAAAACGGAATCATTTTAACTAAAGAGGGTGAAGACCTTTATAGAATTGCTCAAAGACTGGAAAAAGCAATTCAAAACTCCGAAAAAGAGCTTTTAAAAATCATCAATAAAGAGTTCACTTTTGTTATGGGTGCTTCTTTTGCTATCGGTAACTATATCTTACCTAATTATCTAGGAGAGATTAAAAAAAGAATCGATAATGAAGTTTTTATGAATGTTGATCTTTCTTGTAATATCATTGAACAATTAGAAGATAAAAAAATCGATGTTGCTCTTATCGAGTCACCTGTATTTAAAGACGGCATCATTTATAGAGAGTGGGTTGAAGATGAGCTTGTAGTATTCTCTAACCAACCGATTAAAAAACATCTAAGTGGAGACGATCTTTTAGAGTTTGACTGGATCTGCAGAAATGAGGACTCTCATACAAGAAAACTTACAAGTGAAGTGTTTGAAGAGATTGGTGTACAATGTAACAACTTTAATGTTTTAGGCGTTCTTGGAAGTCCTACTGCGATTAAAGAAACAATTATGAATGCGGATAAAAATGCTGAAAGACCTATCGTTTCTATAATGTCTAAACACGTTATTAAAAATGAGATTGAAAAAGGTACTCTTTTTGAAGGACGTTTAAAAAATCATAAGATTACAAGAGAGTTTTATATTGCATATTCAAAAGATAGAAAACACGATGCCTTTGTTGACAACGTAGTTAACTATCTTCTTTCTCTTCACAGAGTATAATTCTTAATTCAAGTTCATTATTTAATGAACTTGGAATTCTCAGGGTTTGATAAAAAAGAAGCCATTGAGTTCTCTACCCCTTTTTCATCTATATCTTTATCAGCTTTTTCACCCTTCACATCAAGTTCTTTAATATTCGCAAGATTAATAAAAACCGGTGTTTCATCAACAATAATTTGTAAAATACTCAAAAGCGGCACACTTACTACACTTCCAAAATTGTCGCTGCCAAAGCCCGCTTCAAATACTAAATAGCCCTCTTCAATTCTTGCACTCTCAAATGTGTATCCAGCAAGAAAAAAGAGTGTAAGCGGACGAAACTCATCACTAATTTCTTGAGGGAGTTCCGGATGGAAATGAACTTCTTCAATTCTACAAAGTATTCCAAAGTTCTGCTCTTTTTGAAAAAATAAAACAATCAACTCTTGAATACTTTTTTGCATGAACTTTGCAAAATCTTTATCTTCTACCAAATTATCTAGCAAATTACATCCTCTACTTTTTCTTGTGTAATTATATCAAAATCTACCATAGCATTCATCAAAGCAATTTTTTGAAATTTATTGATCTCTTGATAGGAGATATCAGCAGGATAAATTTTCTGTTCATTTAGCAGTTTTGCCCTCATAGTTCCTTCTAGCAAAGGAGTCTTTGGTGTAAGCCAATTCTTGCCGTCAAAGAAGGCTACATTAGCGATAGATGTGTCAGTAATTAACCCATTTTTTATAATTAAGATCTCATCACACTGCTCTTTTTGAGCAAATAGTGAATTTAGTTTTTCTCTATTTTCATACTTTTTACCATACTCGATATCATCACAAAATAAAAGTTTTAAACTATGAACTTCCCGTTTTTTGTAAGGAATATACTCGATAGTATAACTACCCTCTTCATCATAAACTATACGACACCGTGTTAACTCTTTTTGAGTCGGTTGCACAATAGAAAGAAGTTCTAATTTACCTTCACCTATCGTAGCATCTACCCTTTTTTGATGGTACTCAAGATTATATACTTTCCGATTATATATTTTAATTGTTTCTAAATACTTACTCACTAAAAAGCTCTGTTGAGAGATATCTCTCTCCCGTGTCACACAAGATTGTCACAATAGTTTTTCCTTGAAATTCAGGGCGCTTTGCTACCTGCATAGCAGCATATACGTTTGCACCACTTGAAATTCCCACCAATAAGCCCTCTTTTTGTGCAAGCATTCTGGCTGTTTCAATTGCATCTTCATTGCTTACTTTAATCACTTCCCCATACACAGATGTATCTAAAATATCAGGGACAAAACCTGCACCAATACCTTGAATCTTATGTGGTGAAGGTTCTTCACCTGAAAGGATTGCACTTGCTTCAGGTTCTACTGCAAAAATAGCAATGTTTTGCAACTCCTCTTTAAGTACTTTAGAAGTCCCTGTAATTGTTCCTCCCGTACCCACACCTGCTACGAATGCATCCAATTTACCGTCCGTATCGGCTAAAATTTCACGTGCAGTTGTTAGTGTATGTATTTCAGGATTTGTCGGATTTTGAAACTGTTGTAAAATGATAGAATTATGTGTCAGTGCTTTTAACTCTTCTGCTTTTGCAATAGAACCTTTCATCCCTTTTGCTGCAGGTGTCAGTACTAACTCAGCTCCTAATGCTTTTAAAAGATTACGGCGTTCTATACTCATAGAATCAGGCATTGTAAGAACTAGTTTAAGTCCTAAAGCTGCACAGTTTGCGGCCAACGCAATTCCTGTATTACCACTTGTAGGTTCAATGATTGTCGTCTCTTTTGTAATCACACCACTTTCAATCCCACGGCGAATCATATTCATACCTATACGATCTTTTACCGAGCTTGTTGGGTTCATAAATTCACATTTTCCGATAATCTCAGCACCGCATAGTTCTGAAGCTGTATTTATCCTAACAAGAGGAGTATTTCCTACCAATTCCGTAATATTTTTTGCTATTTTCATATTAGACCTCTATCATCCTTAATTCTCGAATTTTATCTTAAAAATATTGTTAACACAACTATCTACCATTTTATATACTTCATGAAATCCGTCAAAACCATTAAAAAAATATGGATCGGGGACATCTGCACCATCATAACCAAACTCTCCAAGCTTAACAAGATTGGTAGCACCCATACGTTTTAAATCATTGTAATTACTATCATCTAATGCTACCACTAAATCAAATTGTTCAAAATCCTCTTTTGTCACTTTTCTAGCCCTGTAGCCTGAGATATCTATTCCGTTTTGTTTTGCTACTTTGACAGAGTTGCTGCATGGAGCTTCACCTAAATGCCAATCCCCCGTTCCTGCAGAGTCTATATTTATCTTCAAACTCTTTTCCTCTGCAACTTTTCTAGCAACTCCTTCTGCTATGGGTGAGCGACAAATATTTCCTAAACACACAAATATTATTGAGTTCATACTGTTGCCTATTTTTTGATATTATTATACTAAAAAAGAGATGATAATGGCGATTTATTACAGTGATGGTAAAAAACTAATTGATGTGGAATACGATGCGATAATAGAAGTCGGTGATATAGTAGACGGTATGCGTGTTCTCTCAACTAATGCAAAATCCTCAGATGAATATGCCGTATTTTTACTTGAACCAAACACACGTGTTACATGCTATGTATTTGATGAAGTATTCATAATTGGGAAAATGGATGGTTTTGAAAACTTAGCTCAAGCTATAGAAGCTTGGAATGACGATGAAATTTAATCTACTTTAGAGTAATTTTATTTCTACCGCTATTTTTTGACACATAAAGTGCTTGATCCGCTCTTACAAGAGATTTCTCAATATCTTCATCACCTTGATAAACACTTATACCCATACTGACAGTTATATTATCAGTATTTTTAAAAAGGTGTTTCGATATTTTATCTTTTAGATTGTGAGCAAAATTTTCAATCTCATCTTTTCCAAGATTAGGTGCAATGATTAAAAACTCTTCACCACCCCATCTACCAATAACATCTGACGATCTAGAATTTTCCTGTAAAAGTACACTTAACTCTTGTAAAACGCTGTCACCTACATGATGTCCATAAGTATCATTAATGTTCTTGAAATAGTCTATATCTAAAATAACAATACCAAAACTACCGCCGTAACGATCAACTCTATTCTTTTCCATAATCAATACTTCATCAAGTTTATGTCTATTATACAGTTGTGTCAATTTATCGGTAATTGCTACTTCCTGAAGTGCTTCATATGCTACTTCTAGTTTCTCATTCGCCTCTTGTAAGGATTCTTTTAAGTAATGCTGTTTTCTATACAAGTAATATCCTATTACTAGTATAAAACTAAAAAAAGCGATAACTTTCCACAGGATCGTATAATCTACCTCTTTATCATACTTGATCGATATCCATTTATTAAATATTTTTCTGTTTTGTTCTTGTGAAAGACTATTGACCGCTTTTTGTAAAATACTCAATAGCAGAGGATCGTCATTACGCACTCCGATACCTAAAGTCCATGCTTCATCGATTTTTCCCGTAATCTTTAATTTGCCGATATAACCATTTTGTAATTTATAGCCAATACTTGCGAGTGTTCCTATATAACCGAACAACTCTCCGCTATTCACACGTTTGAGTCCATCATCTACATCTTCAACTTCTACTATATCTAAATATGGGTATTTCGTTTTTAAAATTTCGGCAAAAGCATACCCTTTACAGATACCGATTTTCTTCTTCTCTAAATCTGTAATCTCACTTACGAAAGGAACTTCAATTTTTGTTGTAACAACCAAAGGTATAACTAAATACGGCGATGTGAAGTTCATATACTCTTTTCTTTTTGGTGTTTCCATCGCTAGAGAAAAAATATCACATTTTCGCTGTTTTGCAAACTCAATCGACTGACTCCAAGTCTCTGTAGGGATTACTTTAAAGTCTTTCGCAAGTGTTTGTGCAAATATTTGAAAATAATCTGCTGTCATCCCTTCATATTTTCCATCCTCATTGAAATGTTCAAAAGGCATCCAATTAGGATCAACACACATAGTAATCTCTTGGCGTTTAGATAAATACTCTTTTTCTTCTTTTGTAAGTTCTGTATCTAAAGCATGTTCATTATAAATGACTCCGCGAAAATCAATATCTTTTCTTACTAACCCTAGAAGTTTATAAACGTCATAAATCTTTTCTAACTTCGCTTTTTCAATCTTACCAAGTGTCTTAGTTTTGTAATATGCTAATTTTTTCAACTCTTTTGCTTCATAGGTTAATGCTTCTTTTGACTTGTGCATCGAATTGTAATTTTTATAAATAATATCTACTGTTTCATCGATATGCTCAAAAGCATATTCCCATCCTCGTAATGATGCAGTTTTAAAATACTTCACCTCTTGAGGATATTTTTGCATATACTCCTGACTTGTTATGAGTAGATCGTTATAAAAATCAAATCCATAGTCCCTTGGATTGAAAATAACAGGCTCACCACCTAATGACTTTAAAATAAACGGTTCATTTGAAATATAAGAGGCCATAAGATCTGCTTTTCCGGTTAAAAGATCTGCAGCATCAAATGATGGTTGTATTATTTTTATATCTTCAAGTCTAATACCTTCAGAAAACATCATAGAAAGTAATGAAGTATCAATATCACCTGTCGCCATAACTTTTTTATTTTTAAAATCTTTTACAGTCTTAATCTTGGAACTTTTGTCTGCTAAAAGTATTAAGGGACTTGACTGTGAAATCGCTGCTAGATATACAATTTTTTTACCGTTAGAAATATCTATTAAAGAAGTTGGACGAGAGACAGCATATTCACTTGTACCTTGAATTACTGTATCTACCATATGGATTCCGTATTTCCACTCCTTGATATCGACATCAAGACCAGCTTCTTTATAGAACCCTTTCTCTTTTGCCATAATAAAACCGGCAAATTGAAACTGATATTTCCATTGAAGTTGTAAAGAGACTTTTTTTAGTTCTTGAGCAGATAGTGATAAAGTTAAAATACATTGTAGTACAAAAAGGTAAAAGAGTTTCATTATGCTCACTTGTGTAATAAACTAAAAATGTTGAAAATTATGATTATTATATAGATAGTTTTGTGAGAAGTTACTTAAAATAGAGTATGGTGCGCAGAGAGGGACTTGAACCCTCACGACCTTAGGCCACTACCCCCTCAAGATAGCGTGTCTACCATTCCACCACCTGCGCAATTAAAAAAGAAAAAAAAAGCCCAACTCACAAAAGAGTTGAGCTTTAAGAGGTACTTTTAGATAATCTTTAAAGATTAACCTAAAAATGGGTTAGCGTAAAGAGCGATTAATGCAACAACTAGTGCATAAATAACTTGCGCTTCGATCATTGCTAAAGCGATGAACATTGTAGTCATAAGTTTAGCACCTAAACCTGGGTTACGTGCAGTACCAGCGATAGTTGCAGCAGCAGTATGACCCATACCGATAGCACCACCAAGAGCAGCTAAACCAAGTCCAAGACCAGCAGCGATCATAGAGTAAGCTTTAAGAGTTTGGTTAGCAACTTCACCCTCGTTAGCTAATAGAGCAGCAGAAAATGCTACTAAAAGAAAAAGAATTTTTTTCATAATGTATCCTTAAAAATATTTACAATCCGTTCGGATAGCGTAACCTCATTATTAAATGAAGCAACCTAAACATAAATGCCTAGATTTCCCTACTAGAAATTGATAGCGCAATTTTACAAAAGAAGTTCTAAATAAAAACTTATACCATTGCTAAAGAGATCTTATTTCCTTTAAATTCTATGATCTCTACCGTAACTTTATCACCTTCACTTAAGACATCTCTTACGTTATCTATTCTCTCTTTAGAAATTTTCGAGATATGTAATAATCCATCTTGACCATCAGGCAATTCTACAAAAGCACCGAAATCTACGATTCTTTTTACAGTACCTTCATATTTGTCACCCACTTGATAGTCTATCTTTGCAACTTTCGGTTTTGCAACGATCGAATGAATATGCTCTCTTGCACCTTCAATACCTGATTTATTTTTACCAGTAATTTTAACTTTACCCTCTTTTTTATCTATATCGATTGCTACTTCAAACTTCTCTATTATCTCGCGAATTGTTTTTCCTGCTTGACCGATAATCTCACCGATGAAACTTGGGTCAATATGGAAAAAGTCACTTGTTGGAAGGACTCCATCATTAAACTTGATTTTAGACTCTGCTTCAAGCATAATATCTATAATATGAGTACGCCCCTCTTTTGCTTGATAAAGTGCCTCTTTTAAAACATCTAAAGAGATACCTCC
>JBFEUD010000004.1:0-22313 GCA_041547625.1 Sulfurimonas sp. | reverse complement strand
TTGGCAACTGTTGTAAAACATCATCATTACTATCTTGTTCCAGATTTTGATAATATTTAAAGTATGCTCCTAAGTAATGGTTATCAGTATTATAAAAAGTATTAATTCTAGATAGTACTTGGTTAGATGTCACTTGGTTTTGTGCATTATTAGAAGCGAGGTTGATATACTCTACATCGTTCATGTGTCCGATGTCAACATATAATCCAGATTGTCCTTCTAAATAAGTATCAAACCACTGATTAATCAAATCAGTATTTTCATACTTAAAATCAACCCCATAATGTTTATCATTTTTTAAACTTACTATTAAAGCATCTAAATAAGAATTATACTCTTTAAAATAACCAGCATTGATTTCCCCTTTTGAAACAGGAGAATCAACAAAACGAAATTTGGAATATATACCGTTTCCCCTACTCGTTCTTGTCTGAGGTTTTAATTCTAAATCCCACCAATTTTGTTCCGCAATGTAAATAGGTTGTTCATAGTAAAAGCCTTCTGTTTTTGAAATTCCCATTGAAGGCATTAACAAACCAGTTCTTCTTGTTGTATCCAAAGAGTAGCCAAAATAAGGTGTATAAAAGATCGGTATGTCATAAAAATAAAATCGTGCATTATAAATATTCAGCCACATACTATCAGCATTGTAGTCTGAAGATGAAAAAGCTATTTTCCACATTGGATCGATTGGATTACATCCACTAACAACACCACTAGTTATATCTATATCTTCCTCTTTTGCTTCTCCGCTTTCTCCACTCATCCAAACTTCTGAAGAGGTGTCCAGCATGTAAAAAGGTTTTAAAATTTTCTCTTTTTTCGAAAGATTAAGTCTTGCATACTCACCTAAGAGTTTATAGTTTCCTTTATAATTTACTTTGATATTGCCAAAAAGTTCTAGATCAGAAGTTTCTCTATTGTATTTGGCACTGTTTGCAGTTAAAAAGTAGTTCTGATAGATAACGCTTACACCTTTATTAGCATAAACAATACTCCCGTTCGTATCCATTTGTGATGCGTATACTTCTACTTTAGAAGAAGCGGCCATAACACAAAGACTAAATGATAAGAAGAGAACGAGAGTTTTAAGCATCTATAACCAGAGTTTTTGCAGTTTTATCATGCCATGTTTGTCGAGCAGGATCCATCATACCCCACAAAAAGCCAAGATATAAGAACATCTCACTAATGACTCGAAAAATAGCACGATTTAATGAACTTAGAACGTTAGGATTATCCAACGTTCTAATCTCTATCACTTTAATTTTCATAACTATTTTACCGATTGATGCACCGTACTGCATTACAAAAAAAGCTTGATACACAATCTTCATCATCATGAATTCTAAAACAAATTGATTGGTAACGTTTATCCATTCTTCAATATTTGAAGCACTGCTAAAATTATCATAAAGTGCTAGTATAAGTAAAAAAGAGAGTAGCATCTCATCTATAAAAAAGGCCATTGCTCTTTTTTTTGTATCGGCTAATGTAAAGCCTTCTCGATGTAATATACTCTCTATCTCTTCGTTCAAAGTATTTCCTATAAAGCTTGGTATGCGATATCTGTTCTAAATTTTTTCCCGGCAAAGTGTACTTGACCACATCTTAAATATGCTCTGTCACGTGCCTCTTTAATTGTATCGCCTAAACCAATACAAAGTAACACCCTTCCACCTGTTGCGTAAAGTTTACCATCATCTTCTTTAGATACACCTGCAAAAGAGATATGTGTATATTTTTCAATCTCTTCATGATGTACATCATCTAAAATAATCTCAGCAGGTGTTGAAGAACCGTATGGGTAATTTTCGCTTGCCATTACAATACCTACAGCATATTGTTTTGAGAATTCTACTTCGATCTCATTAAGTCTATTTGTTGCAGCTTTATAAAACATATCGCTTACGCTTGAATTCATAAGTGGCATTAGAATTTCACACTCAGGATCACCGAAACGTACGTTGAACTCTAGTGTAATAGGCTCACCGTTAACAACCATAATTCCGATAAAAAGCACACCTTCAAACGGAGCACCCTCTTCTTTCATACCATCAAGTGTTGGACGGATAATTCTATCTTTTACTTTTTGGTAAAGCGTTTCATCTACAAGTGGAGTTGGAGCGTATGCACCCATTCCACCTGTATTTGGTCCAGTATCTCCGTCACCTATACGTTTATGGTCCTGTGCCGCTTGAAGTAAAATGTAATCATCTCCGTCACAGATAGCGAACATTGAAAGCTCATACCCATCTAAGAACTCTTCAACAATAACTTTTTTACCAGCATCACCGAATGCTTTACCGCTTAGCATCTCACCGATAGTTTTCTTTGCTTCATCATGTGATTGAGCAATAATTACACCTTTACCACCACAAAGTCCGTCAGCTTTTACAACAATAGGCGTACTTAAAGTATCTGTAAATTTATAAAGTTCTTCAATCGAATCACTCTCTATATAACGAGCAGTAGGGATATTGTATTTTGCTAAAAAGTTTTTCATATAAACTTTCGAACCTTCTAACTGCGCAGCTTCTTTACTTGGTCCGAAAATTGTTAATCCATTTGCTTTGAAAATATCTACAACACCATCAACCAGTGGAGCTTCAGGTCCTACAATTGTCAATTCTATCTCGTTTTCTTTTGCCCAAGCAGCTAATTCGTTATAATCTTTTATATTAATGTTTGTACCAAGATTATCAGTTGCACCGTTTCCAGGTTGAAAAAAGAGTTCATGTCCGGCATTTTCATTTGCAATTGCCAAACCGATAGAATATTCACGACCGCCAGAACCTAAAATTAAAATTTTCATTCACTTCTCCACTAAAAAATATAATTAATTTACCACAATAAACTAAGTAGATTTTTTCTTATAAAATAATTGTAGCCCGAATGGCCGTCACACTAATGGCTTTGGTTCTAGAAAGCCGAAATTGTGTGAAGGGAGACCCATTTTAGGCGGCAATTTCTCAGTCGAGTTAACGCACTTCAAACGAAACCACCGGCACACAACAAATCTACCAGGTTCACAATATGAATATGTAGAACCCTCATATATGTGCTGGCACGAGCCATCCAGACTATTTATAATATTATACTAGATATTAGTTGATTTTTCTTTGAAATTAAAACGTTTTTGCTATTTTCACACACGAATCAATTGTTGTTTCATCGGAGATCACAAAGTTGCTATTTTTTGGCAGAGCTTTAGCTGTTGTCTTCCCAATTACAACGATTTTTTGTGTATCTTTTATCTTATTGTTTCGCAAAAAGCACTTAACACTTGAGGGCGAAGTAAAGATTAGCACTGCATCACTTTCCACTTCAATATTTAGAATGTTTTCTGAACAAAAAGTTTCATATACTATAACTTCATCAATCTTATATCCAAGTTCTTTGGTTTGAGTTACAAAATCGGATGCTACATTTTTAGCTCTTAAATACAACCATTTCATCTCTTTTGGAAATGCAGTAATCAAAGTTCCTAAGTTCTCTCCGTAACCACTACCTGTTTTTAAAACTTTTCCACCTAATTCTTCAAAACTTTTTGCAGTTTGTGTTGAAATGCACAATGCAGGTTTATTTATATACTTTTCTTTTTCATACTGTGTTAAAGCAAGCATTACCTGTTTAGAAGTAATAATCAATGCATCATACTGCGAGAAATTTATTTCCGGAGTAAAAAGTGTTGTATCTAAAGAGTTTATATGTATTGTATCGGGATGAGAAGTCGTAGAGAAAAGATAAATTGATTGAGACATGAGAGAAGCCTATGGCTTACTCCCACTCAATTGTTGCAGGTGGTTTCGATGAGATATCGTAAACTACACGGTTGATACCATCAACTTCATTGATGATTCTTCTAGAAATTCTTTCTAGTAAGTCATGCGGTAAATGAGCGAATGTTGCAGTCATTCCGTCAACTGCTTCAACAACACGTACACATACAGTATTGTCATATGTTCTGTTATCACCCATAACACCAACAGATTTAACATTTAAAAGAACTGTAAATGCTTGCCATGTTCTTGTGTAATAACCGCTTGCTTTTAGCTCGTCAAGCATAATTACGTCAGCTTCACGAAGTAGATCTAAATCAGCTTGATTTACATCACCCATAATTCTGATCGCAAGTCCTGGACCAGGGAATGGATGACGGTTAATCATAGATTCTGGAAGACCAAGTTCTAAACCAATTTTACGTACTTCGTCTTTAAACAGTTCACGTAATGGCTCGATCAGTTCGAAATCCATCCAGTCTGGAAGACCACCAACATTGTGATGAGATTTAATAACTTCAGATGGTCCGTTTACAGAGATAGATTCAATAACATCTGGATAAAGTGTTCCTTGTGCTAAGAACTTAATACCGTCGTGTTTTTTTGCTTCTTGTTCAAAAACTTCGATGAAAGTATGTCCGATAATTTTACGTTTTTCTTCAGGATCTGTTACACCTGCAAGTCTGCCTAAGAATAGTTCACTTGCATCAGCTACTACTAATGGTGCTTTCAGGTTAAGTTTGAAAATTTGCTCAACTTGTTCTCTTTCACCTTTACGTAAAAGACCGTTATCAACAAATACAGGAATAAGTTGATCGCCGATTGCTTCATACAACATTGCAGCAACAACAGAACTATCAACTCCACCACTTAGACCACAAAGAACTTTACCGTCACCAACTTTTTCTTTGATGATTCTAATTTGCTCTTTTAGGAAATGTTCCATTTTCCATTTTTCATCAACTCCACAAATATTTTTTGCAAAGTTACGAAGCATTAAGTAACCCTCTTCCGAGTGTTGTACTTCTGGATGGAACTGCATTGCATATACATTTTTTTCTTCATTTGCAATTGCAGCATATGGAGAGTTTGCAGAAGTTGCAATAACTTCAAAACCTGCTGGAATTTCATCTACTCTATCTGAATGAGACATCCATACGATACGATCGTTGTCACAATTTTCAAACAACTTTGATGCTTTTGTCTCAAAGTTATTAATGTTTAATTCTGCTTTTCCATACTCATGGTGAGATGAACGGATTACACTTCCACCGAAGTCTACAGCAATTCTTTGCATACCATAACAGATACCAAGAACAGGAATACCCATCTCATAAACACCTTGGTCTACTTCATAAGCATCTTTGTTATATACAGAAGATGGACCACCTGAAAGGATAACACCTTTTGGGTTTTTAGCTTTTATCTCTTCTACTTTTGTATGGTAAGGAAGAATTTCACAATATATTTGATCTTCACGAAGACGGCGTGCAATCAGCTGTGTATACTGAGAACCGAAATCTAAAACGATAATGCTAACATTTGTCATTAAAATGCCTTTTGGGATAATTAGTTGTGAAAGGATACTATAAAAAAGATTAAGATTTGATGAGTGAAAAGAAGTAAGAAGAGCTAAGGGGTCAAGAAAAACCCTTAGCTCTGTTTTCAACTTCTGTGAACTTTTTCTTACGAAAAAATTCCTTTCCTTGAAGAGAAGGGCTTAATAAAGCCCCATAATTTCAAATTGAACATACCAGATAATCATAGAAAGGATGTAACCTACTAAGATTGTCCACGCATGTTTCATATGTGCACCGAATGTATAAATTCCGTGAAGTCTTCCCATTACACCAACACCTGCTGCTGAACCGAATGAGATTAAACTACCACCGATACCTGCAGTTAAAGTCACAAGTAACCATTGATCAAGTCCCATAGTTGGAGAAGATTTTAAAATAGCACTCATTACAGGTACGTTGTCTACGATTGCCGAAATAAATCCAACACCGATATTTGCCGTTGTTGGTCCAACAAGCTCATATAAGTTGTGAATATATTCCAAGAAACCTAAGAAGTGTAATGCACCTACAGCAGAAAGGATACCGAAGAAGAAAAGAAGCGTATCATTTTCAACTTTTTGCATATTTACATAAATATTAAAACCGTCTTTACCAGATTTTGTAAGGAATACCGAATACATTTTCAGAATTGCTAAACCAAACATCATACCCCACATTGCCGGGAAATGGAAAAACTGATGACCAAGAACTGCTATTGTAATTGTTGCAACACCAAGATACACTGTACCCATAGCACCGTCTAAAAGTTCAGGTTTTTTCTCTGTAGTTGGATCAAATTCCGGTTTTCCTTCTGGAACAGACATAGAAAGTAAGAATGCAGTCACACCCCATCCTAATATAGAAGCAGGGAAAAGATATAAGAAGTCAATAAATGCACCTTTACCAGCTGTCCAAGCCATAAGAGTCGTAATATCCCCAAACGGTGACCAAGCACCACCAGCATTTGCCGCAACAACAATGTTAATAGCTCCTGGTACCAAGAAAGAGATGTTTTTCTTATCAATTGTAAAAAGTACTGTTGATAAGATAAGCGCCGTTGTTAAGTTATCCGCAACAGGAGAGATAAAAAATGCTAAAAGACCTGTCAGCCAAAACAGTTTTTTATATGTATACCCTTTTGATACCAACTTGTACTTCATCAGATCAAAAACACCGCGCTCAATCAATGTTTCAATAAACGTCATTGCAACTAATAGGAAGAAGAAGATCTCTGCTATCTCTAATATTAAAGTTTGAAGTTCATCATGTAATGGATCCGGATTTAAACCGTTAATCGCATAATAGATACCTACAAGCATAAACATAACAGTACCTGCAAAAAGTGCTGGTTTTGCTTTGTTTACACTATATTTTTCCTCTGCAGCAATAAAATAATATGCTACGATGAAAGCTACTAAACTTAGCCATCCAACCCATGTTGTTGCTAAGTTAACGTCCGCTGCAGCATGTGCTACTGCATTTACAGCAGTTTCGACTACTGGAGTATTTTCCATATTAGTTCTCCTCTTGAATGGTGTGGACACCTATCGATTCTGTTCTATTTAACGCTGAAAGTACAATCTCTCTAGCCGTTAATAAACGAAATTTCAATAGTTTACCAATTTTTTCATTTAAAAGAGCATTAATTGTCTCTAATGCATCGCTTAAACCTCTTTTTGTACGGATAATTGAAACATTTTCCCACATAATTTTTCTAAGCTGGTTTTTCTTTGCCTTATCCTCTTTGTAACTCATCACCTCATCAACGATAGGGAACTCCACTATCTCATCAGAAAAATTATCTCTTTGAAGGATATCTTCTACCGCTCTTTGTCCAAATACTAGTCCTTCAAGTAAAGAGTTTGAAGCTAGTCTATTAGCACCATGCACTCTTGTTGAAGCCACTTCACCAATCGCATAAAGCCCCTCTATATTCGGCACCCTTCCGTTAAGATCGGTTTTAATTCCACCGATTGCATAGTGAAATGCTGGAGAGATAGGCACTCGTTTTTCCGGAACTTTAAAGCCTAATGCACGCATATTTTTATAGATATTCGGAAATCTATGAGCAAAATACTCTTCAGTAAAATTATCAAAATTCAGATAAACATTTAAACCTGTTTTTTTCTTGTAAAGATAGATAGACTTACTTACAATATCACGAGATGCCAATTCGCCACGCTCATCATAATCAAATAAAAATCTTTTTCCGTTTTCGTCTGTAATTGTCGCACCTTCACCACGAAGGGCTTCTGTTAAAAGCATCTTTTGTGCATTTGTCGAGTTTACAAATACCGTTGGATGAAACTGCAACATCTCCATACGATCAAGTTCAATCCCTTTCATAACACACAATCCCTGCATATCAGCACTAATACATGGGGCATTTGTATGATACTCATAAAGTGAACCTACACCGCCGCTCGCCAGTATTACATTATCTGCATAGATATTTTTCATTTCTCTATGATCTAATACGGTTACACCGTAACATTTATTATCTTTAATAAGTAAGTCTACTACACGGGCATCACCAAGCATCGCATGTGTATTTTGTGAAACTAAAAAGAAATGAAGGTACCTTCCCGTTGCATCCCCTCCTGCATGAACAATTCTTTCACAAGAGTGTGCAGCTTCCTTGGTATAAAGTATATGCCCCTCTTCATCTTTATCAAATTCAAAACCGTTTTTAATCAAATCATCGATTGCCTCAATCGAATGCTCACTTAAAACTTTTACAGCATCTTCATCACAAAGGCCGTCACCTGCTGCAAGTGTATCTTGAATATGTACAGGGATATCAGCTTCATTACGTGCTAATGCGATTCCCCCTTGAGCATAAAAAGTATTACACTTAAAAGTTTCTCGCTTGTTAATGATTAAAACTTTTTTATCTTTCGGTAGTTTCATGGCAGCATACAAGCCTGCCACTCCTGCACCGACTATAATAACATCATATTTATACATTTAATTACAACTCTCATTTGTATCAAATTTTTTCTTTTCCATGTGAAACTCTACGTTTTCGTCACTTTGTGGAACTGCCTTTTCATAATAAGGTGGCGCTTTATATCCACATCCACTCACACTTAACAAAAAGCTTGTTATAATTAGCATATGAAAAATGCCAGTGAAATTATAAAAACTATTCAAAATCAACCTCAATTTTCTAAACTATCTCATTTTCATTGTATCAAGAAAATACAATCTTTATTTAACTTACCATTGCAAAAAATGGTAAAGTTTGCTTATATAAAAAATCAAACACTTTTTTTTGTGCTTAACCACCCAGGTGCTAAACAAGAGTTTGATAATAATATACAATCGATTAAAAGTGCTTTAAAATATGTCACACCTGATGAGTGTAAAGAACTTTCTATTACAGATATAAGAGCTTTTGTAACACATACTCCGTCTTTTAAACCACAAAAACAACAAAAAACAGATACGGCACCGAGTTATGCAGAACGTGCAACCGGGACACTTCCGGTAAGTATTGAAGATGAAAGACTGAATTCACTGGTTAAATCAATTTTTGATATTATAAAAGAGAACAATGGATCTTAAGAGTACTATACAACAACTTCCTTCAACACCTGGCATCTACCAATATTTTGATAAAAATGGCAGACTCTTATATGTAGGCAAAGCTAAGAATCTTTCAAATCGTGTAAAAAGCTATTGGTATTTCACTCCCGAATTACGTCCTAATCCGACACTCTCAGTTAGAATCACAAAGATGCTTGAACAAACTGTATCATTGGAATACATCGTTGTTAATTCTGAACACGATGCTTTGATCTTGGAAAATTCTTTGATCAAACAGCTCCATCCTAAATACAACATTTTACTTCGAGATGACAAAACATATCCTTATATCTATCTTGATAATTCTGAAAAATATCCTAGACTCGATATTACAAGAAAAATTATCGATTCTAAAGACATAACCTATTTTGGTCCTTATTCAGTAGGTGCAAGAGATATTTTAAACTCCATCTATTCGATCGCAAAACTTGTACAAAAAAAAGGATGTTTACGTTCTAAGAAGTTATGCCTTTATTACCAAATTGACAAATGTTTAGGTCCTTGTGAACTACCTGTTCCTCAAGAAAGATATCAACAAGAAGTTGACCTCGCAATCTCTCTCATTAAAAACAAAAAAATGCTCATCAAAAAATTGCAAGAGAAAATGGAATTTTATGCAGAGGAACTTCGCTTTGAAGAAGCGGCAGAACTGAGAGATACCATTGATAAAATTTCCCGTTCGGAAATCAATTCCGAAATAGATTTTGCAAGCAATGAAAACTTTGATATTTTTGTTCTAGAACATAACGAACAACGTGCAGTCTTGGTTAAAATCTTTATGAGAAACGGAAAGATTATCTCTTCATCTCACGATTATATCAATCTCACAGAAGGTTTTGATGCAAATGAAATCTTAACTCAAGCACTTTTGGATTTTTACAAAGAGCAAAAACCTCCTATTGTTGCACCTATACTTTTAAATATGACATTTGAAGATAAAGAACTGATAGAAGAACACCTTAGTAGTATTTTTGAAAAAAAAGCTTCTATTACCATTCCGCAAAGAGGAAAGAAAAAAGATCTAATCTCTTTGGCTCATTTAAATGCACAGGAACTTCTTAAAAAACAAAATAACTCTAATTTAAAACTGCTTCAAGAGATCAAAGAATTATGTCAATTAGAAGTAACCCCAAATAGAGTCGAAGTATTTGACAATTCCCATATGGCAGGTATGGCTACTGTTGGAG
The DNA here is from genome assembly GCA_041547625.1 of Sulfurimonas sp. GTDB lineage: Bacteria > Campylobacterota > Campylobacteria > Campylobacterales > Sulfurimonadaceae > Sulfurimonas. Next base: position 12,197 of record JBFEUD010000004.1, on the reverse strand, counting down.
CGATGGTTGTGTATGAAGATGGAAAGTTTGATAAAAAATCGTATAGGACCTATCATCTTGAAGCCAAAGATGAATATGCACAGATGAGAGAAACACTATCTAGACGAGTAGAAAGCTTTGGTAAAAATCCGCCACCAGATCTTTGGATACTCGACGGTGGAGCGACTCTTTTAAATCTCGCACTTGACATCCTCGCATCTAATGGTGTAAATATGGATGTGATTGCTATCTCTAAAGAAAAAATCGATGCAAAAGCACATAGAGCAAAAGGAAAAGCCAAAGATATCATCTATACAAAAGAGGAAACTTTTAGACTTAAAGATTCAGACAAACGACTACAATGGATTCAGAACCTAAGAGATGAAGCTCACCGCTCTGCAATAACTTTTCATAAAAAAACAAAACTTAAACTAGATCAGGAAAGCAAGCTTTTAAGTTTACACGGCATCTCAACAGCGAAAATCCAAAAGCTTCTCAATCATTTCGGCAGTTTTGAAAATATCAGAAGTGCCTCTATAGAGGACTTATCGACAATTTTAAACAAAAAAGATGCAAAAAACATCAAATTCTTTTATAACTAAGTTTTATTTTTATTTCTATATGATATATTTGTGACAACTCTAAAATTTTTGCTAAATATAAGGTTTAGATTATGGAAAAAGTTACTCCTATTGATGAAGAGTATATGTTTGACAACTTAGTCATAGTAAGTCAAACAGATGAAAAAGGGAATATAACATATGCCAATAAAGCATTTTCCCAAGTTTCCGGTTACGATGTAGATGAGTTAGTAGGACAACCGCATAATATAGTAAGACATCCTGATATGCCCGCTACTACATTTGAAAAGATGTGGAGTACGATAAAAAGTGGTCAAGCATGGAATGGTATTATCAAAAACATCAGAAAAGATGGAAGATTTTACTGGGTTGATACTGAAATTTTACCTATAAAAGATGATAGTGATAATATCACAGGTTATATCGCCGCAAGACGTGCAGCATCAAGAAAAGACATAGTTGATACAGAAGAAGCCTATAAAAAAATGTCAGAAGCTGAATCTGCAGAGAATAAGGGGTAAAAATGTTAATATACAATTATAAAAAAGAGTTTATAGGAATAGATCAAAAAGATTTAAAAACATTGGGGATGGAAACTTTAGCACAGCTCCAAACAGAAGCGACAGACTTTGCAGATCTTTTTGTAAAAACACCGGGATATGTACATAATTTTCAACATGTGCATTGGATCGATTACATTTCTTGTGCAGACTCAACAGAGCATCCAAGAGTTATAATTAGTGTAAAAAACAACCTTTTTAAAGCAGATGTTTCCATAACAACAGCATATTTAGCAGACAATCCAATTGAAAAAGCTTATGTAGTCCAATTAAACCATCTACGAGTCCTTACTGATGCAGAAAAAAATACAATTTCAACGGACTTATTAGACAGACCTGTACAACAAACTACAACACCACCTGAACCTATAAGCTTTCCAAGTGAAGTTGAGACTCCCGAACTAACAGAAATACCCCCTGCTCACGAAATCTTAGAAGATGAATATGATAGTGCCTTAGCAGAGTATGAAGCTCCAACAGAAATAGAGGAAACTCCTTTAGATGTAGGTGATTTAAGTGTTGATAATGTTGTTGATGAGAGTTTCGATCTTCACCCTGAATTAGCACTGACTGAAAAGCCAGAACCTGTTCCTTCGACATCTGTAGAGATCCCTGAGTCAATTGACATAGAAGAACATCTAGAGCCAGCTGTTGCTGAAGAACCTGTTAAAAAAGCTCCTACTGCAGTATCTGTAATGAATCTTGATCCGGAGTTAGAAAAAATTATTAATAGCGGTTATGTTTATAACCCTCAAATAGCTTCTGATGAACTAGGTTTACCACTTGACCTTATCGAAGAGTTCATCGAAGACTTTATTAGCCAAGCAAAAGAGTTTAAGTCGGAACTATACGATGCACTAGATGAAGGGGATGTAGATACAGTTAAAATTCTTTCTCATAAACTAAAAGGTGTTGCAGCGAATCTTCGCATTGAAGACGCACTAGAAGTTTTAACAACTATCAACACAACAGCAGATCTGAATATCATAAAGAAAAATCTTGATGCTTTCTATATTATTATTGCTAAACTTGCAGGAGAGGAAATCAATTTAGAAAATGGTGTTCCTCAAGAAGCACATGAAGATGAAGAAGAACTGACTCTTGACTTTAAAGATGAACCAGAAAATACACTTAATATAGCTGATGAAGACTTTAATGAGAAACTTGAACTTCATGATGAGAACAATGAACCTATCTCTATTGCAGATGACGATGTTCCTGAACAAATTGATATTCCAGAGTTAGCAGATGATAATTTTGTTGTTCATGACGAGGTAGCAATAGACTTAGCAGATGATATAGAAAGTGAAAGTACAGAGTTTGACTTTCAAGAACCTGTATTAGTAGAAGATGCAGCTCTTCAGGATACAGATTCTGCTCCAAAATACTCTAAAGAACAAATAGCAAAAGAGATCGGTTTAGATGCTGAAAGCCTCCATGAACTGTTAGAAGACTTTCAAACAGAGGCTCAAGATATAATAGCAACAATGAAAACTGCTTTACAGAACTCTGACTTAGACCTTTTAAAAGCACAAGCCAATCAATTAAAAGGGATGAGTAATAACATCCGATTTACAGAACTTTCAAGCGCAGCACAAAGTTTGTCAGCTATTGAAAATGTTGATGATGCATTTAATATGGTATCAAGACTTGAAGAACTTTTAGAACAAATCGCTATTGAGGATTAACATATGCAACTAGGACTGAAAAATAGACTTAGATTAATTTCATTACTCCCTATTATTATCCTTTTTTCTATTACGAGTTACTTCGTTTATAATTCGTATGAAAACTATAAAGCAGCACAACTACTGCAAGACAGGCTTTCTGCCAATAAAGAATTAAACTCTCTTGTAAACAATATCTCTCGTGAGAGGGGTATGACAGTTATGTATCTTGGAAACTCATCTCCAAATACTTTAAAATCACTTGTTAAACAAAGAGAAATAGTTGATGAAAAAGCAAAACTATACTTTCAACATATTTATGCACAAGCTAGCAAAGAACGTTCTGCATCTTTAAAAGAGGAAGCGAAGACTTTAGAAAATGCAATCAATAAAATTGTTGAAACTAGAGATCTTGTAGATGAACAAAAAACAAATTTTAAAAACGTTTATGAAACTGTTTATGGCCAAGCACAACAAATAGCTATCGACCAACTCGAGGAGATAACATATCACCAACTCGATCCTTATATTAACGACTACTCTTTCAAATATATTACATTAGTTAGAGCGAATGAGTTCACAGCGGCCGAAAGAGACTTCATCTCATTTGCCATTGCTCGCTCAACTGAACTTGATGAAGAAGAAGTCAATAAATGGATCAAGCTTGTTTCAAAAGCAGATTCAGTCACTTATGACACTTTAAAAGATAAGAATCTTGTAGAGTCATTAGATGAGATTTTTAAGAATGAAGACACAGTTGAACTTTTTGATGACATTAATACAGAAAGAGCATCTGTTATGATCTCTGCTGCAGCAGGTGAGTATGAAACAAATGCCGGTGTATGGTTTGCAATGTTATCGGAAAAAACAAATATTCTTTATGAAGCGCAAGAAAAAGTTTTAGAAGCGATGGACCGAAGAGCTATCATTGTTAAAACAGATGCCCTTCAGTTTCTTGCTGTTACTTTAACAATATGGTTAGTTTCAATTATACTTGCTATTTTAGGTTACTTGCTTTCAAATGAGATTGCAAAAAACATTAAAAACCTAGAAGAGGTTCTTATCCGTGTTGCCGAAGATGCTACGGAGCATGATGCTGAAAATATCAATCTGGACACTGCTCAAGGTACTACAGAAGCATACAATCTACTTGAAAAAATCATTGAACAAACTAGATTAGATAAAGAGATGGCACAAGAAGCAAGTGAAGCGAAATCTATGTTCCTTGCAAATATGTCACATGAGATTCGTACACCGCTTAACGGTATCGTTGGATTTACCGAGCTTCTTAAAGATACTGGTCTTAAAGAGGAGCAACAAGAGTTCGTTGAAATTATTGAAAAATCTTCAGAAAACCTTCTTGAAATTATCAATAATATTCTTGACTTGTCCAAAATTGAATCTAATAAACTTGAAATTGAAGATATTGTATTCAATCCAATTGAAGAGTTTGAAAGTGCTGTTGAAGTATATGCAGTACGTGCTAGTGAAAAACACATCGATCTTGGATGTTTCATCGATCCTGAACTTGAACAGCCTATTAAAGGTGATCCAACAAAAATTAAAGAGGTTATTATCAACCTTTTATCAAATGCAGTTAAATTTACTAGTAGTTCAGGTGCAATTAACGTTGATATCAGAAAACTTGAGGCTCCTCAAGAAGGGATTACTCGTGTTAGATTTGAAATTCAAGACAGTGGTATCGGTGTAACGAGTGAACAAAAAGCAAGAATCTTTGAAGCCTTCTCTCAAGCAGATACTTCTATTACACGTAAATACGGTGGTACAGGTCTCGGTCTTACTATCTCTTCTAGATTTATCGAACTTATGGGTGGACAATTAGATCTACATAGTGAACCGGGTGAAGGAACAACATTCTTCTTTACTATTGATTTTGAAGAAGTTGAGAATACAGAAGAATCTTCAAAAGGAGCATTCCCAAATATTAATGCTTTAGTTTTAGAGTCAGCTCATAAACAAAAAAATCAAGATATATATCTACGTGAATACCTTGATTTTTACGGCATCAGTTATACTCTGTTTAAAGATCTTAATGAACTCGAAACTTTACAACGACAGGTAAGTTACGATCTATTATTTATCGACTATGATTATGCAAGTGAAAATGACTTAAATGCATTTAGTTCAATGCCCGAAGAGTTAATTCTTTTAACAAAGTCAAATTACATGAGAACTATAGACTCTATGGGTCTTGATATCTTTAAAACACTATATGAACCGATCAATAACACTAAACTAAAGCTAACTCTTGAAAACTTTAGTAATTCAAACTTTAGTGCAAAAAAAGCTAAAAAAGTAAGTCGTAAAAAATATAATGTTGAGACATCTAGATTTCATGCAAATGTTTTAGTTGCAGAAGATAATATTATTAATCAAAAACTGATAAAAAGAACGCTTGAAGACTTAGGTTTAACAATAGATATCGCATCTAACGGTCTAGAAGCTTTCCAAAAACGTAAAGACGGTAATTACGACTTAATCTTTATGGATATTCAGATGCCATTCTTAGACGGTATGGAAGCAACTCAAGAGATTTTAGAGTATGAAGAGCTTTACAATCAACCACACGTACCTATTTTGGCATTAACAGCAAATGCCCTTAAAGGTGATAGAGAAAGATTCCTAGAAGCAGGTCTAGACGAATACACGACCAAACCTCTAGTTCGTGCTGAAATCATTACTCTTCTTAACCATTTCTTAGCAGATCATATTGTGTATGAAGAAGAACTCACAGATACTCAAGAAATTTCTGAAGAACCTGCAGAAGCTATGCAAGAAGCTGTTGAGATCCAGAAAGAGGAAGAAACTCCTGTAACACCTTCAAAAGAGTTGGCTCCTCAGGAAGAAGAAGCAATTCAATATGATGCTGATGTACTGATTGCAAACTATAGTAAATTTAACACAAAACTTTTTGCAAAAATTTTAACTGACTTATCATTTGAGTACGATACTGCGAATAATGCAGAAGTTTTAAATGAAAAACTGGGTCAATACAAATATAAAGTGATCTTACTGGATGCTTTACTTAAAGATACTATTGATGTACCGACAGATGCAGACATAATTATTTCTGAGGATTCAGTTAATAAAGAAAGACTCAAATCTTCATTAGAAAAATATATATAGAGGATTAAACTATGACACAAAAAGATTTAGTAGTATTAGCTGTAGACGATGATCTTATTAACTTAAAGTTATTAAAATCTATGCTTTTGAAAACAGGAAATGTAAAAGAGGTTGTAGAAGCTAAAAACGGTTCTGATGCGATCGGTGTTTTAAAAGGACGTGATGATATTGATCTCATCCTCTTAGACATTATTATGCCTATCATGGGTGGTATTGAAATGTTAAAGGTTGTACGTGCAGATGACTCTCTACGTCAGCTTCCAATTATAGTTCTTACAACGGATGAAACAAAAAAGGCTGAAGCATTAGAGGCGGGTGCAAACGGCTTTTTAATGAAGCCTATTAGAAATGATGAACTCATCGCAAAGATGAATACAGTTATTGTTTAAATTACTCTTTTAAACAAGTTCTACACTAGAACTTGTTTAAGTACTTCTTCTATCCTTTTAACCCCAACAATTTCCATAGCATCTTTTACTTCTTGAGGTATCTCATCCAGATCTCTCTCATAATTTTTCTGAGGAATCAGAACTTTTGTCATATCTGCTTTATGAGCAGCGATTAATTTCTCTTTAAGACCACCGATAGGCAGTACATCACCATTTAAAGAAACCTCACCTGTCATAGCAACATCAGAACGAATTTTTGCAGAGCTTAAAATGGAAGCTATTACACTTACCATAGCGATCCCTGCACTTGGACCATCTTTTGGTGTCGCTCCGTCTGGAACGTGTACATGCAAGTCATAGCGTTTGTAAACTTCACTTGGGTCTATTGCTACACCATCTTCTTTTTCTTTAAACGTAAATGGTATATTCTCTTGAGAAATATTCAATTTTTTCGTATCTATTAAAGTCTTTACAACACTAAAAGCGATGCGAGCCGATTCTTTCATAACATCACCAAGACTTCCAGTAAGCTGCATTGTGCCCTTACCTTTTATACGAATAGATTCTATTTTTAAAACATCACCACCGACAGCTGTCCATGCAAGACCATTTACAACTCCGACTACAGGAATCTTATCTGTTTTCTCGATCTCAAAAACAGTTTTATCAAAGAAATTATCCAGATTTTTTAGACCGATAGATATCTTTGTCTGTTGTTTGTCTTTTAATAGTAATAAAGCTGCCTTTCTACTCATTTGAGCAACTCTACGACGCAAGTTACGTACACCTGCTTCACGAGTATAGCTATGTATCAATTCTTTTAATGCCGGTTTAGAAATTGTAACTTCCGATTTTTTAAGCCCGTGTTTTTTCAGTTCTTGCGGAATCAAATATCTTTTTGCAATCTCAAACTTCTCTTGAGGTGTATAAGAACTTACTGTAATGAACTCCATTCTGTCAAAAAGTGGTTTAGGAATACGCCCTACATCATTTGCAGTTGCAATAAATATTACATTTGATAAATCGATATTAAAATTTGTATAGTAATCACGGAATTCACTGTTTTGCTCAGGGTCTAGTATCTCTAAAAGAGCAGCTGTTGGATCGCCACGACCATTACGAGTCACTTTATCAATTTCGTCAAGTACAATTACAGGGTTCATTTTCTTAGCATCAATTAAACCTTGAACAATACGTCCAGGCATTGCACCTACATATGTACGACGATGTCCACGAAGTTCGTTAACATCTTCGAGACCACCTAAAGCGATACGAACTAAAGGACGTTTTAATGCTGAAGCTATAGAGTTCGCCAATGATGTTTTACCTACACCCGGAGGGCCTGAAAAACAAAGAATAGCACCTGCAGATTTTGTCTGTTTGATACCACGGAGCTCTAAAAGTTCTTTCACAGCAAAATATTCAACAATTCTCTCTTTTGGCTTTTCAAGTGAATAGTGATCTTTTTCAAGCTGTTTTTCCACATCATCTATATCCAATGCTTTTTTGCTCATTGAACCAAAAGGGATATCAAGAACCCAGTCAAGATATGTCTGTGTCATTGAAGCATCTGAAGAATCAGGATGCATTCTTGAAAAACGCTCTAACTGTTTTGAGATCTCTTTGTAGGCATCTTCGTTCATTTTAGATTTTTTTGCTTCTAATTTTTTGCGATACTCTTCAATCTCTTCATCTCTTGCAGTATCAGTTCCAAGCTCTTTTTGGATCTGTTTTAGCTGCTCTTTTAAAAAGTACTCTTTATTCACTTTTTCTATGTGCGTATGTACTTTTGACCTGATCTCTTTTTGTAGCTTATTTGCCTCTATTTCATCAATTAAATAGTCGATAAGATCTAAAAATCTTTTTTCCGTATTTGTCTCTATAAAAAGTTTATATGCCTGCTCTTTTTTTAACTTAACTGTTGAGCAAATAAGATCTATTATGCGGTTATGATCATGGTTTTCCTCGATAGTTCGCAAAAGATCCGGCGGGAAATAATTACTTACACTTGAAAGTGTTCTTACTTTTTCACGTACAACTTCCAAAATAGCATCAATCTTGAGACTATTTACCTCAACTGAAGGGATAACATCCACATGTGCAGTTAAAGGTTCATCCTCAACTTTATGTAGCATTCTTGCACGTGCCAGACCCTGGAACAGTACCTTCACTCTTCCATCAGGTAAAGCCACCTTTCTCATAATTGATCCTACAACACCCGCATCATATAAAGAGTCATACTCTCTTTCCCCGTCATGTTCAGGCTTTGTCGGACAAACTATTACTAATGAGTTGCCTTCTATTGCAGTTGTAGCCGCTTTAATGTTTTTATCGTCATTTAAAAAAAGCGGAGAGATCATAAAAGGATATAAAAATATATCATCCTCTGCAATAACGGGAATGTCAGCAGGAAATTCTCCATAATTACTTAATTTCATATCTAACCATCCTTATTTTGTCGTATTTGTTTCTTGTACAGAGTTTCTTGAAACAACACTTTGTGTATCAGGTATTAAAAAACCATACCAGCTTGCTGTTCCATCACCCTCAAACCATTCTCTATACCACGGCGTATTGGCTCTTTCAACTTCATTCCAGTTTATCCAAGGTTCCGGTTTGATGTTTCTATAATACTCGGCAGATTTGTATTTATCCACTCTATCGTATAATGAAGCTATCGTTTCATTTAAAGCAGCTTCAGAGAGATATAATTTAGTAAGCATAGAGTCTACCAAAGGATAATAATCTGATTTTGGATAGTTTCTCTTAAACGCTTCAGCTTCCTTAATCGCATCTTGAATAAGTACCTGATCACGTCTTGGATTCGGTAATGAAAGATATTTGGCTTTAATTTTTACAAATTCAGCAAATTCTCTTTCGTTCTCATTTGCATATCTTTTAATATACTCATCCAAAAAATGCTCACTTAACAAATACTCACCTTCATACATATGAGCAATTGCCAAAATCATTGTCGCTTCAGGCAAAAGAGGTGAACCTATATGTTCCCCCTGTAGCGATGCATAATAATCATCCGCTTTATCTAAATCTCCATCTGAAATAGAGTTTATAATCTGTTCATACCAGTATACGGCGGGTTTATTGTACTCTTCAATATCCTTTGAACAAGCACTAAAAAGTAAAATCATACTTACAAATAAAAAGAAAAGCTTATAAAGACGTTGCATAGAATATTCCTAGTTAATAATTAGATTGTTATTTTATCCAAAAGATATATAATAGTGATTAAATATACAGAATTATATTAGTTTAAAAATATTTAAGCTATACTTAAGTAAGAAAGTACGAAAATTGAATTGTAGGCAACTGTTTTTTGCTACTGAGCCCAGTAGTTGTGTACAGTAATTTTCTACTGGAAAAAGGGTGTGTGATGAATCGCTATATTTTAAAATATGTTTTTGCTTTTACCTTATTTTTTCTCACTTCGTTAAATGCAGTGGTAGTGTGTACCAATCCTGCGAGTCCTATTCTGTTAAATGAATCAAATGCAACAGTAGCTGGGATAGGTAAAATTGATGAATTATGTTATGACTTCAACTACTCAAAAGGAATTGGCGGAAGTGTAGAAATCTATTATTCTTCAACGACAAGTGTAGACGTTACAGAAAAAATTGATACTAATACAACTTTTGATTCATCTGTGAATGATTATCATAAATCTGGTCCGTACAGTATGACTGCAAACCAGACATTACATATTGCTATGGGCGATATGAATAACAATCAAGAGTACGCTATTATTATAGCTTATACTCCAAATATAGAAACTGTAAACGATTCTTATATAGTTGAGCAAGGTCAGACATTAAATGTGAATGTATTGTCTAATGACAATAACTTAACAAATATATATGTTGATACAAACAATTCTGATGTACCAAATATACAAACAAATGGCTCATTTACATACAATGCTACAACTGCAGGGGATTATACTTACTCCTATACAGCAACTGACGGTGTTGACTCCCAAGAAGCAAACGTATCGATAAAAGTTATTGCGAGTGGTGCATGGCCTACTACTTGTTATAGCTATTACTACAGACAAGGTGATAACACCAATCTGCCGACTTATGTCCCTCCAGCAATTTCAGGAACTTTTAATACAGATGAAAATATATCTGTCACTGTTTATATTAAAAACGAAGCGGATGATTACAATACGACTATTCCATCAATGTATTTGACTATCCAAAATCCATCAAGTGATCTTAACTATAGTGGTAGTTCTACTATTTATAAGAATACTCCAACAACAACTAATCAATATTTCTTTACTGATTTTAAATTGACACCGCAAACGACATCTGAAATCAATGTACCACTTGATATAAACCTAACAGTTTCAGGCCAAACTGGTCGTTTAGGCCATGAAATACCGCAATGTGGCGGAGGTTCAAATGCTGTATACAGCCCTTTTTGGGGTGCATTCAATGTCTCATCAACCTTAAGCGAATACGCTACTAGCGGTTATTACAATCTTCCGACACAGACAACAGAAAGATTTGAAAGCTTTAAAGTCACATCTTATGCACCTGGAAACAATTACACAGTTACTTCAGGTGTCGCAACTATGATAGGTGTAGAGATTATAGACACCACAGATATGGATATTAACCTCGCTTGTCAAGATCAGACAGGGGGAAGAACCCTTACAGACAGAATATGGGTTAAGTTTTCAGATAATGATGGCAATACCACTAATATCACTGTAGATAGTGCAACTTTACAGGATGCAATAGATAGCAATCCAAATAAAAGTAAAACACTCACTGCAGATGACTTTTATAAGGTTGCTAGTAAAAATGCGGCATATCGTATCAGCTATTTTGCTACTCCCGATGATGAGCTTTTAGAATATGAACCAAGTGGAAACAAATATATAATTAACAACTTTCCAGATATCGTTCAAGATGTTGGTACATGTGTGGACCGTGTATTAACACCCGTTGGTAATTCTGCAAACCTACAATCTACAATTCAAGTTGCTGTAGCTTGTGGTAATGCTGGTAATGCAGGGATTAGTTATGCTCACCTGCAAGCTTGTTTAGAGTGTTTACATGGTAAATCTTATGTATGTTCAAGGGATAATTTTGCAATAAGACCAGAAGCCTTTATGATGCAACTTAAAGATCAAAACCAGACGAACCCTTTATTACAAACAGATTTAACTACTACTGCAAATTCTGGTTCTGTAGGTGCGAGTGTTCCGAATTTAAATCTTGCAGCTGGATATGATTACAATTTTGAAGTTAATGCAACGAACCATATAGATAATACTTCATCTCCAGGGTATACTACAGATCAAACACCTGCTATTTATCAATGGAACCCTAGTTCTCCTGTTTTTTGTAACGACACTTCAGATCATACAAATTCACTTTCTTTTGTAAACGGAAGTGTAGATACAAATGCCACATTGAACCAGGTAGGAAGATACACTTTACATCTCATTGATACTACGTGGACAGGTGTTGATAGTAATGCATCTTATTATGGACATCATGACCCAAGTTTCTTTGCCACTGGTCCAGACTGTATTCTTAATGATTCAAACGTACAAGAACGTGATGAAAATGCAAAAAATGGTTGTAATATAAGTTCGCAACACACTAATGACGATACTAACATTGTATACAATAACTATAACCTTATCTCTCATCCGTATAAGTTTGGTATCATCAATACTCTATCTCTTGGAGCAGAAGACAAACTAATCTCTGCTAAACCTTTTGTTTACATCGCTAATATTGAAAATAATGAAAGTATCTCTGTACACCTAGACACAAACATATCTGCTCTAGGTTATAACGATAGCAACTTATCAAACTATACTGGTGAAGCAGACGCAAG
>JBFEUD010000003.1:0-22591 GCA_041547625.1 Sulfurimonas sp. | reverse complement strand
TTACATATCTCAATCAGTTTATGCCTGATGCGATTCGTGTTCCAAAAATAAAAACTCCTGAAGAGGTACGCGCAGTACATGCTTTAGTTCAAGACGATATAGAGATACACCTCTCGATTGAAACGGCAGAAGCGTGGAATAACTTATCGAAATTATCGGTTAATAAGCGTGTAAATACTTTTTATCTGGGAATTTTAGACCTTTATGCAGATATGGGGCTTTCACAAGGACTTATAAGTCTTGAAAGTCCTACTGTGCAGTATATGCTTAGCCATTTTCTCATTACATGTAAGTCTATAAGAGTGAAACCTGTTAGTTTTGTTTACCAGGAATTTAAAGATTTAGATACTTTTTCACAATGGATTGAACTTGAAAAATCTATGGGGTATGATGCAAAAGGGTGTCTGTCCCCAAAACAAGTGGAACTTGCAAATAAAATATTTGTAGATAAAGAGGAAGAGATAAAACGTGCAAAAGTGATTGTAAAACTTTTTGAGATGCATCAGGAAGAGGGCATCAGCGGTTTTGTAGATGAAGAATACGGTTTTATAGACGAGCCAATCTACAAAGGGGCATTAAAACTTTTAGAAGGTATAGAATGAAAAAATTATTTTTAATTTTAGGAACAGCTGCGATATTAAGTGCTAGCACTATGTACACGCTTAGTGGTGTAAAAAAAGTATATCCGATAGTAGAGGTCTCAGGAAAAGAGATTCCAAAAGAGTTTAAGGCAATAGCAAAAGAGGAGATGCTCTCTATCATTGAGGAATTAGGTATTAAGCATCAAGGGTATGATCAAAGAGCTTTAGCACTTTTAGTAAATAGCATATATATTGAAAATACTCTTCTTGTTACGATGAAGCTTGTGATTGGAGAACAAGTTTTACGTATAGATTCAAAAGAAAAGACATTTGCTATGACATATGAAAGTGTTGAAAAGATTCAAGTACGAAATAAAGATGAGATAGCTGATAAATTAGAAGATGCGTTAATGGTACTTTTAGATAGATTTAGTGAGCAGTATACGGAAGAGAATAAAAAGATTGTAAAAGTAAATCTTCAAAATGATGATTTTTCCAAACTTGGTTATGAGACTAACTATAATGCAGCTGTTAAAAAAGCACAACAAATTAAAAAGCCTATTTTACTTGTTTTAGTAGCAAACTATTGTCCATGGTGTAGAAAGTTCGAAGAGAATGTGCTTCGTAAAAAAGATGTTCATGAAGTTATTATGAAGAATTATGTTCCCGTAATTATTAATAAGGAAAAAGGCGGTTTCCCAAAAGAATTCGATATTTCATTTACTCCGATCACACATTTTATAGACTATAAAACACTTAAAAGTGTGAAAATGGTGGCAGGATATAATAATAAAGAGGAGTTTATCTATACTTTGAAAAATTTTCAATAGTTTGCTAAATGGTAGTAAACATTGTAACGGATAAGCGTTTTTTCTTTCGGACGAGGATATTTGCTATAAGCATATTCGATAGTTTCTTTCGTAGTATCATCAAGTATGTAGTAACCGCTTTTTGATAAAAATTTAAAATCGCTTATATCGCCATTTGGATGGAGATAAAATTGTACAACATTGTAGCGGTTAACATTTAGATCACGGGGAATATTTACACGGGCAACACGGTTGAGTACCTGCTGCGTTATACGTCTCATAATCTCTTGGTTATCTAAAATGTACTGCTGTTGTCCTGGAGTTAGTTTTCCGAATTCTTCTCCGTAAAGCTCTTTAATATCTTGTGAAATATTTCCACCGTCTGCATATCTTTTTTTCTCTTGTTTTTTCTCGTATTTGGATTTGTCTTCATACATCCATGCAAGAGCATCGCTTTGTTTTTCTTTCACTACTTTTTTTGTTGTATTGAGATCATCTTTTTTTGCCAAAAGAGGAATATATGGTTTTTTAGGTGGTACAGGCTCAACTTTCGGTGCTTTTTCCTTTACTTTTTCTTCCACTTTTTTAGGTTTATTGAGCTTAGTCGGTTTTGGAGGCTGCTTTGGTTCATATTTGACAGGCGGCTGTTGTACTATCTTTTCAAGCTGTGAGCCTTTAGGCATAGGGGGAGCCATTTTTGGTTCTCGCATTTTTTGTTTTGTAAGACCTGAATCTTTATGTTTTTTAGGAAGCTCTTTAAGAGAGATTTTAATCTTTTTCTCCTCTTGTTGCTGTGGCTTTTTTACCTCTGGAACATAATGTGCCACGATCCAGAAGAATAAGAAAATAAGTAAGTGAATAAGAATGGCAACAAAGAGTGCAAAAGTCGATCTATTCAAAAAAGTTCCATGGTTATTAATTTTGGCACGATTATAGCAAATCAATATTAATACAACTTCGATATAATAAGCAAAAATATTTATAAAAGGCAATTGTAAATGGGTACAGAAACATCTAAAAAAGCATTTGAAGAAGCACAAGGACTTATACCAGGTGGTGTAAACTCTCCTGTGCGTGCATTTAAAAGTGTTGGAGGGACTCCAATATTTATCACTGAAGGTGAAGGTGCGTATTTAAAAGATGTAGATGGGAACAAGTATGTTGATTATGTACAAAGCTGGGGACCGCTAATTTTTGGACATAGAGATGAGAGTATTGAAAGTGCCGTAATTGATGCTGTAAAACACGGACTTAGCTTTGGAGCTCCAACTCAAGCTGAGACTGAACTTGCAAAACTGGTAGTAGGTCTTTTTGATTCGATTGATAAAGTAAGATTTGTGAGCAGCGGTACGGAAGCTGTTATGAGTGCGATCCGTTTAGCACGCGGTTTTACAAATAGAGACGATATTGTAAAATTTACTGGATGTTACCACGGGCACAGTGATTCACTTTTAGTTGAAGCTGGAAGCGGTGCTGCAACTTTTGGATCTCCAAGTTCTCCAGGTGTTCCTGCTGATTTTACAAAACATACACTTTTAGCTGAATATAACAACATCGAGAGTGTAAAAAAATGTTTTGCAGATTCAGACAACATCGCTTGTGTAATTATCGAACCAATTGCCGGGAATATGGGACTTGTACCAGCTGATAAAGAGTTCTTACATGAACTACGTGAATTATGTGATGCAAACGGTACACTTCTGATTTTTGATGAAGTTATGTCAGGCTTTAGAGCAACTCTAAACGGTGCAGAATCTATTACAGGTGTAAAACCTGATATCGTTACACTTGGTAAGGTTATCGGTGGCGGTATGCCGGTTGGCGCATTCGGTGCACGAGCTGAAATTATGGCAAAACTCTCTCCTGAGGGGCCTGTATATCAAGCAGGAACGCTAAGCGGTAACCCTGTTGCAAGGGCGGCAGGATATGCAGCACTTTCAAAACTAAAACAAAACGGCAGAGTGATCGATGTACTCAACACAAGAGCAAAAAGATTAGTTGAGGGTATGCAAGCGGCAGCTGAAGCGTGCGGAGTGACAATGCAGATTGATACGCGCGGAAGTATGTTTGGATTCTTCTTCAATGAGAATCCTGTAAAGAACTTCAATGACGCTACAAAAACAGACGCTGAACTTTTCGCAAAATTTCATGCGGGAATGTTAAAAGAGGGATATTACTTTGCTTGTTCACTGTATGAGACAGGTTTTATCTCGACAGCGATTACTGATCAAATGATCGAAGACACTATTAAAGCTAGTGAAAAAGTACTAAAAGAGATTACAAATGGATAAAAAAAATCAAGAGGAACAACCTCGTTTTAAACCGATTATAGAAGCAGCAGATCACCTTTCTTTAGGGATCTCAATCGTCGTTGCGGTACTTATGGGTGTTGGTATCGGCTGGTTATTACAACGTTGGACAGGTGCAGGATGGACAATGTTCATTGGTGTATTTATTGGTATTGCTGCTGCTATACTTAATGTTTATAAAGCATATTCAAAACAGTATCAAGAGTATGAAGCGTTAGCAAAAGAGAGAAGTGAGCGTATGAAGCCTCATTTTGACAAAGATGAAGATGATGAGGACTATGGTGAGAAAAGCTATTAGTCTTTTTTTAGTCGCACAAGGGCTTATACTTCTTACCTTTTTAGTTTCATATGAAGCATTTATGAATGTAGAAGTTGCCTTTTTCAGCTCTTTTTTGATTATTTTAGGATCATCGTTGGCATATAAAAATATGGTCAACAAAGATGTGGCATCGGGTAAGTATGAAGAAAAACGTGATCTTCTTGATGAGATCGATGATAAATATGAGCTTTACGATGATGAACCGATTAACGAAGCTCCTGTAGAAGAGCTGGACCTAAAAGCAATTGTAAAAGAGGAAAAAGCAAAGATAAAAACTTTTAGCCTCAGTTCGATGAAGTATGGAACAAAAGGGGGATTTTCCCTTTTTAGACTTGTGCCGTATATATTTTTGATTTTAGGTTTTATCGCTTTAAAGAATAATGAAATATTAAACCTTGCCTTTTACCTGCCTGCTCTTGCATTTGGGATAGTTATTGCCTCTTTAATCTCTAAAGAGACTATAGCTTAATCCTTTCTTTTCTTTTTTTATATTACATATTTTAATAAGTTACTAAGAGAAAGTAAGTTAGATTTTAACCTAGTGTTAAAATTTTGGAGATCCTTATGCAAAAAAACCTATGGCATAGTATGGACATCGACACAGTATATGCGACTACAAATACTGATGAAAAAGGCTTGAGTAGTTCTGAAGCAAAAGCGCGGTTAGAGCTTCATGGACCGAACAAACTTCAAGAACAGAAGAAACAAAGTGCATTGATGCGCTTTATTTTGCAGTTTCACAATGTTTTAATTTATGTGCTGATTTTTGCTGCAATCCTTACTTTCTTTCTCGATCATAAAATAGATTCCATAGTTATCATAAGTGTAGTTGTTATCAATGCAGTTATAGGGTTTATACAAGAACACGGAGCTGAGAATGCTTTAGAGTCAATACGTAAAATGCTTGCATATACTGCCGTCGTATTTCGTGATGGACAAAAGCAAAAATGTAATAGTGAAGATTTGGTCATTGGTGATATTGTACAGCTCGAAGCAGGGGATAGGGTATTAGCAGACATACGGATCACACAAGCACATGGTTTGAGTGCCCAAGAGGCTATTTTAACCGGAGAATCTGATACTGTTGAAAAAAATCCAAAAAGTGTCGCAGATAATATGATAATTGCAGATCGAAGTTCTATGGTATTTGCAGGAACAACAATAGCAAGTGGAATAGGTCGGGGAATTGTTGTAGCAACTGCTAATAGAACAGAACTAGGCCGCATCAATAGAATGTTAAGTAGTGTACAAACACTTACAACACCGTTAGTTGAACAAATGGATAAATTTGCAAGATGGCTAACTCTTTTTATTCTTGTGTTCTCAGTTGCTATTTTATTTATAGGTTACTATTTAAAGGATATGCCATTTAATGAGATATTTATTGCTGTTGTAGGTTTATTTGTTGCAGCTATCCCTGAAGGGTTACCCGCAGTATTAACTATCACTTTGGCTGTCGGTGTTCAAGCTATGGTAAAAAGAAATGCAATTGTACGACAGCTACCTGCTATTGAAACCATAGGTTCTGTTTCCGTTATATGTTCTGACAAGACCGGAACGCTGACGAAAAACGAAATGATGGTGCAGACAATTCAAAGTGCAACAAAACAATATAATGTAAGTGGAACTGGATATGACCCGACGGGAGCAATACATACGTCAACTGAAGAAGAGGTAGATGTTAATCAAGACAACTTTATCAAGATGATGGCAAAATGTTCTGCACTTTGTAGTGATGCAAACCTATACAATTATAACGGACAGTGGAGTATCGATGGAAGTCCAACAGAAGGTGCTTTAGTCGCATTTTCCCATAAAGTCGGTTTAGATTCGGACAAGATTCGCACCGAGTATCATAGAAGTGATTTTATCCCTTTTGATTCCAAGCATAAATTTATGGCAACTCTCAATCATGCTCATGAACAAAAGTCTTTAATAGTGATAAAAGGAGCGGCCGAAATTATTTTATCTATGTGTAAGTACCAGTATATATACTCTACGAATATAGAGATTTTAAATAAACCATTTTGGGAGCAACAAGCTGAAGAGATAGCAAAAAAAGGGCAAAGAATTATTGCAATAGCATATAAAAATGTCCCTATAGAGAAAACTTCTTTAAGTTTTAATGACCTTGACGAAGAGCTTGTATTAGTAGGTTTTATAGGTATTATAGATCCACCGAGAGCTGAAGTTGTCGATGCAATTCAAGAGTGTTACAACGGTCATATAGAAGTTAAGATGATCACAGGTGATCATACAACAACTGCTTCAGCTATAGCAAAGGGAATAGGTCTTCAAAACCCTGATAAGGTACTCAGTGGAAAAGATATAGAGCATCTTAGCGATGAAGAGTTGCAAAAAGCGGTTCTCAATACAAACATTTTTGCACGTACAACTCCTGAACATAAACTGCGTTTGGTTAAAGCACTGCAGGCAAATAATAAAGTTGTTGCAATGACAGGTGACGGTGTAAACGATACACCTGCCCTCAAGCGTTCAAATGTAGGGATTGCAATGGGTAAAAAAGGTACAGAAGCAGCAAAAGAATCGAGTGAATTTGTTTTGACTGATGACAACTTTGCTTCTATTGTTCATGCAGTTAGAGAGGGTAGAAAAGTATATGAAAATATCAAAAAAGTTATTGGTTGGACTCTTCCTACCAATGCTTCTGAAGCATCTGTAATTATCATGGCAATTTTATTTGGAATGGCAATGCCGATCACACCTATTCAAATTTTATGGGCAAATATGATAACCGCTGTTACTTTAGGAATATCTTTGGCATTTGAAAAAGAAGACAATAACATTATGACAAGAGCTCCACGTTCGCTTGATGAACCGATTTTAAACAAAGTTCTAATATGGCAGATTGTCTATGTTACTATTTTGTTTTTAACAGCTGTATTTGGTATTTATACGTATTCGATTTATACAGGTGCACAGATAGAACATGCTCAAACATTAGCTTTTAACACTCTTATTTTTATGGAGATCTTTTATCTATTTTATGTTAGAAATATGAATACACTCATAAAAAGCGTTAGGGAAATTCTAAATTGTCCTATAGTATGGCTAGCTGTCGGCATAGTGATAATAGCTCAACTACTTGTTACATATACACCGTTTTTTCAACAAGTTTTTACTACTCAACCTCTTTTATTTTCGGAAATTTTGTTAATAACCTTGATTGGTTTTGTAATGTATATGTTATTGGAAGTCGAAAAGTATATTCGAATAAAAGTTTTAAAATTTACATCATAAAAAATATTTTTATGATGTAATCATAGGGATATTGATAGTTACGGTAGATTTCCCAGTATCTAGGTACATATTATAGTTTTCTGCTATGGCTTTGAGTTCTGCCTCTTTTGCATAGTTTGCACTATCTCCAGATATCTCTATTGAAAAGATACTGTATTTTTTCCCATCAAATTTAATGTGCTCACCGACTCTATAGAAAACTTTAGTATCGATGGTTTCACTTTGAGAAAAATAAGCATATATTTTGTTTAGAAGTTTAATAATAGAGTTGGATTCTAAAATGACTTCTGGAATAGTTGGATCGTATGTTTTTGTAAAGTTTATCTTACTGTTAATAGAGTTCGATGATATACAAAGGTCTAAGATAGTATAAACATTTGTCAGTTGACCATCTGGTTTTTTTGCATCTAGTTTGTATGAAGGTGCTTGGTAAAGTTTGATTCCGATTTGATCTTCATCTTCATATCCGACTGTAATACCGAAAAATTTATATCTACCGTATTCTACTTTTACAAATGTCGTTTTGAATCCGAAACTGATACTTGCATATGTTTTTGCAAGTTCAAAAAGTTCATTTGGATTTGCAATTCCTAAAAGGAACTGCGCTTCTGAATTTAATGAAATGATTTTTCCATTTGCATTAAATAGAATAAAAGGGTTGTAATCGTATTCGATCCAACTTTGTTCGAAAGTCATTAGTTATATACTCTTTACTCTTCTATATAGTTTTTCAGTCTACGACCAACTTTAGGGTGTTTTAGTTTTTTGATCGCACTTGATTCGATTTGACGAACTCTTTCACGAGTAACATTCAATTCTTTTCCAATCTCTTCTAATGTTCTGTCACTTTCATCGTCCATAATACCGAAACGAAGTTTGATAACTGCTTTTTCACGTTCATTCAGTTGCTCAAGTACTTGTTCAATCTGAATTTTCAGGTCGTCTTTTAAGATCGCTTCAGATGGTGAAAGTGAAGTTTTGTCTTCAATAAAGTCACCAAAACGTCCATCTTCTTCACTACCGATAGGAGCTTCAAGAGAGATAGGTTCTTTTGTAATCTTAATAACGTTTTTAACTTTTTCAACTGAAAGACCAACTTCTCCTGCGATTGTTTCAACATCAGGCTCTTTCCCGTGTTCTTGAAGGTGTTTACGCATAATCTTGTTGATACGGTTAATTGTTTCAATCATATGGATAGGGATACGGATCGTTCTTGCCTGATCAGCAATCGCACGTGAAATGGCTTGACGAATCCACCATGTAGCATACGTTGAAAATTTGTATCCTTTTTGGTATTCGAACTTGTCAACGGCTTTCATAAGTCCGATGTTTCCTTCTTGGATTAGGTCAAGGAATGGTAAACCTCTGTTTGTATAACGTTTTGCAATTGATACAACAAGACGAAGGTTTGATTTCGCCATTTTAGTTTTTGCAGTTTCAGAAATGTTTTTACCACGCTTGATTTGCTCTAGAATGTCTGAAAGTTTTTCAGGCTCCATATCGAAACTGTTTTTACTTGCTTCTTTTGTTTGAACAAGTTTTTTGATCTCCATATATGTTGAAACCATTGTAGCTTCAGGAACCATATTTGTAATATCTTCTTTAGTAAGATCTTGAATCTTATCTACAAGTACTTTATGGTTTGCTCTTAGAGTTGCATTAAATAGAGGAAGTTTATACTCAAGACGCTTAAGCTCTTTATCGTACCCTTCATCAGATTTTAAAGCAGTTTCCATAGCCTTTACAAGCTCGTTGATAAGTTTAGAAGTTGGACCAAGGTCTAGTAGCTTCTCTTTTAAAACTGCTTTTTTGAATGTTACTGAAAGTTGGTAAAGTACTATCTCTTCTGTTAAGTCGCCATCAATATCTTCAGGAGCTTTCTCAGTAAGTTTTACCCAATCTTTTTTTGCTTTTTCCAGGGCTTTAAAGCTTATTGTTACTTTTTCGACACGAGATTTGTCTTTTGCAGACAATGTTTTTTCTTCTGTATTGTTATCATCGTTATCGTCATCATTGTCGTTATCGTTGTCATCGCTGTCGTTATCGTCTTCAAAGCTTTTAAATAGCTCTTTTACACGACGTTCACGGTTGATTAGTGGTTCTTTATAGTCTAAAATAAAGTTAATAAGATATGGAACTGAACAGATCGCATCAATGATGATACTTTCACCTTTTTCGATTTGTTTAGATATATCAATCTCTTCCTCTTTAGTAAGTAGAGGAATTTGTCCCATTTCACGTAAATACATACGCACAGGAGAGTCTGAACGAGACCATTCTAGAAGTTCGTGTTCTTTTAAGATGTCAAATTCATCGTTATCGCTGTCTTCGATCATTTTGCGTTGCGCTTCTCTACGAGCTTCCGCTTCCTGATCATTTAGTTTTTTTGCATGTTCACTTGAAGTGTAGATGCATTTATTATGCTTTTGTAAAAGCTTATAAATGTTTTTTGCTTGAGCAGCTGTAGGTTGTTTGTCATAAAAGTCAATAATAGACTCATACGTTATACAATCTTTAGACTTATGCTCTTCAAAAAAGTTTTCTAGTGCTTGATTGAGTTCTTTTGCCGTCATTTCGGAGTATTCTCCATCTTTTGTAGTTTAAGGATTTTAAAAGGTGGATTATACCGAAATTTCTTTAAAATAATCTTTCTTAAAGATAATGAAAAGTTATCGATTTAAACTTGGAACACTCTTTGCTTTTTCAACGGAAACTATTGAAAATTCAAGAGGAAAGTGGATGCAAACAGGATACTACAGTTCTGCGGCGGGAATGGTAACACAGTTTAACAGACTTGACACTATCGCAAATAATTTAGCCAATGTAAATACGGCAGGCTTCAAAGAAGATAATGTCATAGTAGGTGACTTTCTTCGTATGTTAAAAGAGGCAAGAGATGATTTGCCAAATGCAAACCAAACAAAAGAGGGCGCTGCATTTTTAAATAGAACACTTACAAAATCACCGCAAGTTGTAGATAGCTTTACAGACTTTTCTGTGGGTGACCTTACAAAAACATCCAACACTCTTGATTTTGCACTTTCAAAAGATGATCTTTTTTTTGCTGTCAGAACACCGCAGGGGATTAGATTGACACGTGATGGTTCTTTTACTTTAAATCCTGAAGGGAAATTAGTTAATAAACAAGGCTATGAAGTTTTGGGAGAGGATTATAAAACATCAAATGCCGGTATCACCTTTGCTCAAGAAGATGCAGTAATAACAGCTGACAAGAACGGGCAGATCTCTACAAATGTTCCTGGAAGTTTCAATATGGTTGTAAAAACAAAGCTTTTGGTTGTACAACCCGATAATCTTCGTGAATTAAAAAAAGATGGGGATAATTTATATAGTCTTGAGAATGAAGAGAGTTTTACTACTGTTGGAAATAGTGGTGCTGTTTCACAGGGTTTTATTGAAAAAAGTAATGTAAATGCTGTAAAAATGATGACACAACTCATTGAAACAAATAGACTTATCGGGATGTATCAAAAAGCGATGGATACACAAATGAATGATATGAACAATGAAGCAATTCAAAAACTCGCAAAAAAAGCTTAATTTAGGGTAGGGAGAAAAACACTATGATGCAATCATTATACACAGCTTCAACAGGTATGTTGGGGATGCAACTTCAAATTGATACAACGGCAAATAATATTGCCAACGTAAATACGATTGGATTTAAAAAGTCTCGTGCAGAATTCGCCGATCTTATGTACCATACTATGGAATATGCAGGAACTGCTACAAGTGATACGACACAAAGCCCGACGGGAATTGAAGTGGGGCTAGGTGTACGCTCAACTGCTATTAATAAAATCTTTACAGAGGGGTCACTCAAACAAACTGACAACCCTTTGGATATGTCTATTACTGGAAGCGGATTTTTTAAATTAGAACTGCCGGACGGTACAGAAGTATATACAAGAAACGGTGCTTTTAAACGTGACCAAAACGGTACTGTTGTAAATTCTGACGGGTATAAACTAATTCCTGAGATTGTAATTCCTGATGATGCTACAAACATTAGTATCGGGACTGATGGAACGGTAAGTGTTGTTCAAGCAGGTCAAACTCAAGCAACAGTAATTGGTCAGATCAATACAACTGCTTTTATTAACCCGGCTGGACTTCACTCAATGGGAGACAACCTTTTTATGGAAACTGATGCTTCAGGTCAACCAGTAGACGGTACTCCAGGACAAAATGGTTTAGGTGTTATCCGTCAAGGTTTTGTAGAGCTGAGTAATGTGGAGCTTGTCGTTGAGCTAACTGACCTAATTACTGGTCAACGTGCGTATGATGCTAATTCAAAAATCATCACAACAAGTGATGAAATGTTGCAAACTGTAAATAATTTAAAACGTTAATAATTACCTAAAATAGCATTGATACTTTCTAATATCAATGCTCCCTGCCTAAATTTAATCCGGAAATTTAAAGAACAAACAATCACATTTTCGGTATAATCGCGAAATTATTTAATTAAAATAGTAGGAATTTATATGCAAAAAGCAAACATAAATGGAAAAGTTTGGAGATTTGGTAAAGATATCGATACAGATTTAATTATTGCTGCTCGTTATCTAAATACATCTGTTCCAGAAGAACTTGCAAAACATGTTATGGAAGATGCAGATCCAGAATTTGTAAATAAAATGAGTGTAGGTGATGTTATAGTTGCTGATGAAAACTTTGGTTGTGGAAGTTCACGTGAACACGCTCCAATAGCTTTAAAAGCAGCTGGTGTTGCCGCAGTTGTTGCTCCGACATTCGCAAGAATTTTTTATCGTAATGCTTTTAATATGGGTCTTCCTATATTTGAATTACCGGAAGCTAGTGAAATTAATGAAGGTGATACAATCTCTATCGATATGGATAAGGGTACAATCACAAACGAAACTACAAATAAAACGTACAATTTCACTCCAATTCCACCATTCATGCAGGAATTAATCGATGCAGGTGGACTTATGAGTTTTGCTAAAAAAGAGATCGAGGAAGGAAAATAATGAAAACTTACAAAATAGCACTAATTAAAGGGGACGGTATTGGTCCTGAGATCGTTGATGAGGCGGTTAAAGTTTTAGATGCAGTTGCTTCATGTTCAGGTTTCAGCCTTACTTACGATGAACTTTTAATGGGTGGTATCGCTTATGATATTACAGGTGATCCTTTACCACAAGAAACGATTAACGGTGCATTAAACTCTGATGCAGTACTTTTTGGTGCTATCGGTGGAGAAAAGTGGGACACTTTACCTCGTGAAAAACGTCCTGAAAGTGGTCTTTTACGTTTTAGAAAAGAGTTAGGGGTATATGCTAATCTTCGTCCAGCAGTTGTATATGACGAACTTGCAAATGCATCTTCACTTAAACCTGAGATCGTAAAAGGTGTTGATCTTATGGTTGTTCGTGAACTGATCGGCGGTATCTATTTTGGTGAGCCTAAAGGGCGTGACGAGAACAAAGGGTGGAACACTATGGTGTACACAAAAGAAGAGATTGTTCGTATCGCTCACACTGCATTTCAAATTGCTATGGAAAGAAATAAAAGAGTTTGTTCAATCGATAAAGCAAACGTACTTGACGTTTCTCAGTTATGGCGTGAAACTGTAGAAGAGGTAGCAAAAGAGTACCCAGAAGTAGAACTTTCACATATGTATGTTGACAATGCTGCAATGCAACTTATCCGTGATCCAAAACAATTTGACGTAATGCTTACAGGAAACATTTTCGGAGATATCTTATCTGATGAAGCAAGTATGCTTTCTGGTTCTATCGGTCTTTTACCTTCAGCTTCTGTTGGTGCAAAAATCGGTGTATATGAGCCTATCCACGGTTCAGCTCCTGATATCGCAGGACAAGGAATCGCAAACCCGATCGCTACAATCTCTTCAGCATCTATGATGTTGAGATTTGCTCTTGGTGAAAACGACGCTGCAGATAAAATTGATGCTGCAATCAAACGTGCTCTTAGCGAAGGATACAGAACTGGTGACCTTGCTCAGTTTGATGCAAAAGAGGTTTGTTCAACTTCTGAGATGGGTTCTATTATCGCTAACTATATAGTAAAGTAAATAATCAATGCAGACATTAACTTTAGCAAATATATATGAACTACAGGGTTTAAAAGAGGAAGCTTTAGAGATCTATAAAGAGATCCTAAAAAAAGATCCCTCTAACTCTGAAGCAAAAATTGCTATAAGAAGATTGTCTGGCGTAAGAAAAAAATTTCTAAAAGTAAATACTCAGATGAAAGAATTCTTCGTTAAGATGGATACTGATGTAGAATTCAAAGAGTTTGAAAGGTGGTTATTAAAAGCATGGAATTAAAAGATATGATACTCTCAACTTTAGAAGAGATTGAAGAGGAATTACCACCTGTAGATATGAAGCAAGAAGAAAATGCTCATAAAACTTTTGAGCCTGTTGAAACTTCGACAAAAGAATCAAATGAAACTCCTACATTAACAAAAAGTTCAGTAGATAATGAACTGTTCTTTTTAAAATCGATTAGAGAGAGACTATTAGTGCTTTTTGAAGGTTTTCAGGCACCGAATAATTCAAATATAGAAGCAAAAATAGATATGACTCTTAATTTTTTAGAATATACCCTTGCAACGATTGATGAGAGAGTTAAAGTGTTAGAAAAGGATAAAATATAAAATGAAATACCGCGTTTTAATTGATGCAAACGATGAAAAAGGTTTAGTACACAAAGTATCGAGCGTCTTTTTTAATTATGACCTAAATATTTTATCTAACAGCGAGTTCGTTGACAAAGAGAGTAACAAATTTTTTATGCGTAGTGTTGTTGACGGTGATGTTAATAAGGAAGAACTCTCTCGTGCTGTTCAAGAAGTTTTACCAAAGAATTCTACTGTAAAAGTGATAGAACCTAAAAAGAAAAATATCATCCTTATGGCTACAAAAGAGCTACACGCTTTAGGTGATATTCTTGTGCGTCATGAAGCAGGGGAGTTAGAGGCAAATATTTTAGGAGTTATCTCTAATTATGATACTTTAGAGCCTTTTGTTTCTAAATTTGATATTCCTTATATTACTGTTTCTCACGAGGGACTAGAGCGTGCGGAACATGAGACAAAGATAATTGATGCAATTAACAGTTTTGAAGATGTTGACTATATCGTTCTTGCAAAATATATGAGAATTCTAACTCCAAGATTTGTAGAAGAGTTTGAAGATAAGATTATCAATATCCACCACTCTTTCTTACCTGCATTTATCGGTGCAAATCCTTACAAACAGGCATATGATCGCGGTGTGAAAATTATCGGTGCAACAGCTCACTTTGTAAACAACAATCTTGACGAAGGTCCGATTATCGCTCAAGATACCATCCATGTAAATCATGCTCATAGCTGGAGAGATATGCAGAAAAACGGTAGGGATGTTGAAAAAGTTGTACTTTCACGTGCTTTAAAACTTGCACTTGAAGATAGAATCTTTGTGTATGCAAATAGAACGGTAATTTTTTAATGGCATTTAATTTAGTTTTAGTACATCCTCAGATCCCAAATAATACGGGTGCAATAGGGCGTCTTTGTGTAAATGCAGGGGCTAGCTTACACTTAATTAAGCCTATTGGTTTTGATATAAGTGAAAAAGCGGTACGCCGTGCAGGACTTGATTATTGGGACAAACTTGATCTGCATGTTTGGGAATCTTTAGATGATTTTTTTGCAAACAATGAGATTACAGATAATGCTTATTTTGCAACTACAAAAACAGATAAACCCTATTTTAACGCTTCTTTTAAAGAGGGTGACTATATTTTCTTTGGAAGTGAAACTGCAGGTATTCCGGAAGATGTGCTCAACAAATATAAAGAGCAATGTATAACAATTCCGATGACAAAAGATGGGAGAAGTTTAAATTTAGCTATTAGTACTGGGATTGTGCTTTACGATGCTATAAGACAAACTTTCGATACATTTCCTAGAGGGTAAGCAATGAGTATTTTAGATATTATAATGCTTGTTGCTTTTCTCGGCTTTATGGTATTTATTTTCGGCGGCTACCACAAAACAAAATTTGAACAGCGAGAGCGTCAAGACAAAAAAGATAAAAACTCTTAAAAAATTTTAGCTGCCCAGATCTCCATTTGACTTTCAAATCTTTCAAAAATTGTTTCCGCTTGTTTAATTAAGATAGACATTTTTCATCCTTTTATTATTTTCAAGTTGCAAAAATATTACACCTAAAATAAAACATGAAATAAAAATATGTCAAATTGTCATAAAAATATTGAATTTTTTGCAAAATTTTATTATACTATGACAATTTAATATAAAAAGGGGACAAAATGAATAGTTTTTCTGACATTGTTGAAGAGATTAAAAGTATTTTATCTTCTGACTTTTCACCAAAAAAGGTTTTCGACAAAGATGTTGCAGAGTCTATAGGGATCTCTCAAATGAACTTTGCAACTATGAAAAAAAGAAATAAGATACCTTTTAATGAACTTCTCGATTTTTGTGCAAGAAGAAGTATTTCGATCAATTGGCTTTTATATGGTCAGTCACCTGAGAGTCTTGTAGGCCCTACAAACAACTATATGATCAAGTACTTTAACGATATTAATGCAAGTGCCGGTGGTGGTAGCGATAATGAATTTGAAGAGATCGAAGAACTTGCTATCCCTGAACAGTTTGTATTTATGCTTGGGGGAGAAAAAGAGTTAAAGAATATTGAAGCGATCAACGTAAGTGGTGACTCAATGGAACCTACTTTTAGTTATAATGACATCGTATTTATCAATAGAAATAAAACAGATATCAATCGCGGTGGTATTTTTACTATCCGTACAGAAGCGGGACTTTTTATTAAAAGAATTCAAAAACGTATTGATGGTAAAATAGATGTTATTTCAGATAATTCTGTTTATAATACACAAACATTAGATCCTCAAGAGATAGAAGTAATAGGGCGTGTTGTAAGCCGTTTTGGGGATGTAGATTAAAGGATTTATTTGAAGTATTCTTATCTTCTTTCTTTATTATTGCTGTTTAATGCTTGTTCTCACAAGGAATTAGCTCCTAAAAAAGAGGTAGTTGTTGAGCAAGAATATGTAGAAGATCTAGTAAAAATACCGCAAGAGCCTGCTTTTTATGCTTCTAATATAGATGACAAATATATCGGTAATATAGAGACTTTTGCAGATAGATATTTTAGAGCATGGAATATTAAGAAGATTTCAATCAATCAAGAGCAGGCATCCTGGGCATATGTATATGACAATAATAATAGTTATACATACACACTACAGCCTATAAAAGAGGATTTTTTTATCCCTATTAAAGAAAATGCCAATCTTGAAGAGTTTGCAACACTGAATCAACAAGCGCTTAGTCTTAAACTTTTAGACATGCGCGCCCTTCCAACTGATAAGCCGATATTTTTAGATCCAAGCAAAGCAGGGGAAGGTTATCCTTTTGATTATTTACAAAATACATCGCTTGCACCTAATAAACCAATTTTGATTTCTCATTACTCAAAAGATAAAAAGTGGGCTTTTATAGAGTGTAGTTTTGGATTTGGCTGGGTAAAAGCAAAAGATATAGTCACAATTGATAAACAATATACTGCATTATGGAAAGAAGCACAGCAGATTTTTCTGACAAAAGATAATCAGGCACTTTATGATCAGAATGGGAACTATCTTTTCGATTCACGTATAGGGATGGCTTTAGCACTCATAGATGAAGATGATGAGAGTTATACAGTTTTGACTGTATCAAAAACAAAAGATAAAAAGGCTCTCTTTTTACAATCTAAAATATCTAAAGCAATAGCTCATAAAGGGGTTTTGGAGTTTAATAGTACAAATATAGTGCAATTGCTTCACGAAATACAAACTGGAAAATATGGATGGGGCGGTATTTATGGTCAACGAGACTGTTCTTCTACTCTAAGAGATTTTTATACTCCGTTTGGTTTTTGGTTGCCAAGAAACTCATCAGTACAAAGCCATATGGGAAATGTTATCAAGTTAGAAGAACTTTCCAATGAGCAGAAAGAAGAAGCAATTAAAGCACAAGCTGTACCGTTTAAAACACTTGTCTATAAAAAAGGGCATATAGGACTTTATGTCGGTATTTATGAAAATAATCCAATTATTTTTCAGAATGTATGGGGTGTAAAAACAAAAAAAGATAATGTTGAAGGAAGGTTTATAATCGCTAAACCTATTTTTAGTACTTTAGAGGCTGGAAAAAATTTACGCGAATTCGATTCGAATGCTTCAATGCTTACTCAGTTAAAAAGCATAAATACTATTATTCACTAGTATTATGCTTTTAAATCAAGTAAGGTACCCATTACATCATCTTGCGCTTTTATAGCAGTCACATTAGCTTCTGTTGTACGTTGGGCGATAATTTCATTTGGAATTTCTTGAGATAAGTCTGTTTGACTTTTCTCTGACCCTGTATTGTCTGCTTGTCTTGTCTCAGCTGTAACGCTACCACCGCCATTGTTTGTTGTAATTGTACTGTTCGGTACAAAACCATCAGTATTTGCATTTGCAACATTATTTGCAGTTGTATTTAAGAGTGTTTGACTTGTCTGAATTGATGATATGTTATTTGATATATTCATGATACACTCCTTCTTAGTACCATTATAGTACTAAGAAGATAAAAGTTATCTAATAAGAAAATATTAGTGAAGGTCAGCGTTAAGTTTGATCTCTCTAGTTGAACGAGATGCAGTAATCTCACCAGTTATAGAGTTTTGTCTGAAGTGAAGACCGTTTAGACCTGCTAATTGTTTTCCTTTGAAAACTTCGCCGTCAAGTGTAACACCTTTGTTTACTTCGTTTATTTTTGCAAGTTCTGCAGGATAGATACCAACTTTAGTTCCTTCTAAAATAGCGATACCAGCATCGATGATACATGCGTCACCTAATGGGATACCACAAACAGAGTTAGCACCTAAAAGACAGTTTTTACCAACTGAAATTGGGTTTCCGTCAGTTCCACTTAGTACACCAAGAATTGAAGCACCACCACCAACGTCAGAACCATCACCAACGATAGCAGAAGAACTAATACGTCCCTCAACCATATAAACACCAGTTGTTCCTGCATTGAAGTTGATGTATGAAGCACCAGGCATTACAGTAGTACCTGCTGCTAGTTGTGCACCAAATCTTACTTTTGAAGTATCTAAGATACGAGTGTTGTCAGCAGGAATGATGTGTTGTAAGAATCTTGGGAATTTATCTACGAAATCAATATGTGGATATTCACCAGCAAGTTTTAATTCGATTTCAAACTCTCTTAGGTAGTCTAATTCGATTGGTTTACCAGCTGACCATGCAACGTTTGGTAATGCACCGAATGCACCGTTTAAGTTAATCTCACGAAGACCTACTTTCGCTAAACTCATAGCATAAAGCTTAAGATAAGTTGCTTCAACACTCTCAAGTGGAGCGTCTTCGAAGATGAAACATACTTTGAATTCACCATCTTTGTAACCATCATTAATCATTTGGTTGTAGAGTGCAGAAACTACTTGAATGTTTTTATGTGCATCACCATATGCTTCATCACTATACGGTGTAAAAGCATTTAAACAAGATTGTAAGAAATCTAAGTTGATGTCAAAAACTTGCTCGTTTTGAGAAAAATCTACTGTTAAACCTTGATCAGCTAATGCTTGAACAAAAATAGCCGCACTTCCGAAGTTTTCGTCCCAGTTTACTACAGGGTATGTGGCTTGTAATGCTTTATCTGGATTTAATTGTCCTAAATCAACTCTAGCAATACCGAATGCTAAAGGATCTTTATACCCTTTTGTATCTTTTTTAATATTTTCGATCAATGCTTTAAACGCATCTGTCGTTTCAATAACTTCCATATGAATTCTCGCTTAATTAATTTATTGGTGCAATTATAATTAAAAATTACTAATGAGAATTGATCTATACTTTCAGCATGAATAGTAAATGGACAGAACTTTTAAATAAAGACGATTATTTAGGGATAAAGAAGTATCTCAAAACAGATGGGGATATCTCTGAAGAAAATGATTCAGGGGAGGGTGTTCTTGCTTGTGCTATACGTGCACACTGTAGTTTTGACACTCTTATGCTTTTGATTGAATTCGGTGCTGATCCGTTTGATTTTGACGATGAGGGTGTGAGTGTATTTGATATAGCAATCACATATGATAATCGTGATATGGTTAACTACCTTATTGAACATGGCAGAGATGTTAACCAAACAAACAGAAGAAGCGGGTTTACCCCTTTAATGGCTGCTGCATGTTACGGGAGAGCGGAGATTGCAAAAATATTGGTCGAAAACGGTGTAAATCAAGATGCTAGAGATTCCAAAGGGTTTACAGCAGCAGATTTTGCAAGAAAGATGAATAAAAAATCTGTTTTGGAAGTTCTTGATTATGACGAGAATTCACCAAGAAATACCAACTACGCAAGGTAGTTAGTCGAAAAACTTTCCCTGTTTTTCATTATCGAGAGGCTTGCGTTTTTCTTTCGTAAGCCAATCTTGCAGTAGAGATTCTACTACCTTGCTTAAACTCATTTTATATCTTACACGAGAGTATTTCATAGCATCATCCCATGTCTGTTTGTCTATGAGCAAACTACGAGTCACTTCATCTTTTGGTTTCAATAATACTCCTTCTTAAACTTCTTGTAATAGATTGATAAAGTTTTTGTAACTATCTACAATTTTTTGATTTTTTTGATTTGCGATGTAAAATTCTATCGCTTTTTTTCCAAGTCTTGGAATTTCATTTTTTACTGCCCAGCTTGAAACCGTACCTTCCGGAACTTCTAAGATTTCGGCTAGTTGTTTTTGTGTAATATCTAATTCTTTACATATATCTTTTACAACATTGTTTTTTTGTTTTTGACGTTTTTTAGTTGAAGATACTTCACTTTTTGTTACTTGAGGAGTGTTTTTTGTAGCAGTATTTGTCTTTTTTACAGAATCACAGTTGTCATTGATCCACTGAAGAACTTCTGATGCACTTAAAACCCAATCTCTAGAGTTTAATTTTTTTACAATATCTGTTACAAATTTAGTTGTGCATTCTTTTGCAACTTCTTCATCTGCCAGTTGATAAAGTATCGAAAATGCGAGTTGATTAGCCCCTTTAGAATTGTTACCCCATTCAAATCCATTATTGGACGTAGGGTAAATATCATATCTCGTTGGAAGTTCAAGTTCACCGTAAGTAACAAACTTGCTTCCAAGCAATGTCCTATGACCTTTAAACACATGATTATTCATTACTATTGCCATACATATCTCTTATATTTTAAAAGTATAATTGTGTTTAGAATCCTTTTTCGTTTCTACGTCATCAGATAAAAAAACAACTCTATAAACAATATATGCAAAAGCAAATAGCAAAAAAAGTACCAATAACCAAACTAACATGATAATATTCCTTGACTAATGATATTTTAGATATCGGTATTTTTAAAAATTACATTAATCTATATTCAATATCTTTGTTTTTTAGTTCATTAATAAAGAGTTTGAAGTAATATGCAACTTCATTTTCTTTCTCACCGTATAAAGAGAGTTCAACATTTGGTGTATTGTTTACAAATATCGGAAGAGATGATAGTTCAATATTTGAAGGGACCTGTTTCATTACGGAAATAAGGGAGTTTTCACTTGTATATGCATAAAGTGTTTTTCTATACTTTTTTTTGGAATGAGAGAAATGTTTTGTAATTGCACTCTCAAGCATAGGATGTGCCATGGAGGGAAAACCAGGAACAAAGAAATAACGATTGTCCAGAGAAAATCCAGACATATTGTTTACAGGATTAAAAAGTAGATCTGAACCTGGAGGCAAATCTGCCATGTGAATTCTATGGGGATAGGCTTCATCACCAAATTTTTCTATAATGTCTTTGAAAAATTTTTGATGTACTTCTGTTGATGCATGACGAAATACTTTTGAGGCTATTTCACGTGTGAGATCATCAGGTGTCGAACCGATACCGCCAAAAGAGAACATAACTGCATGTTCATCTGTTTGTATCATCTCGTAAGTTTTTTTAATCAATTCCGGGTCATCTTTGATTACAAAAGAAGCAAACAAGTTATGTCCATACTTTGCCAATTCATTTTTTAGGAATTCAAAGTGTTTATCGACTCGTCTGCCGTTTAATATCTCGGTTCCTATAATTACTGCGTAAAACTTCATTTTGACCTTATTCTCATACTTAATTGAGTAAAGATTATACCATGCTGGAATTTATAGAAAAATAGTATACAATTCAAAAACTATTTAAAACTTCTATCAAGGGAAAATATATGATAAAAAAATCTATTGACAATGTAGAATCTATACATCAAAAAGCTGGTGAAGGTGTATCTATGAAAATGCTTCTTTCTCCTGAAGAAGCTTCCAATTTTGCAATGAGACAATTTTGCATAAAGGCTCATGGGCATATGCCGCTTCATACAAACAGTGTAGAGCATGAGCAGTATGTTTTAAAAGGAAAAGCAAAAGTAACGGTTGGTGATGAAGTGTTTGAAGCAAAAGCAGGTGACATCCTTTATATCCCTGCAGGTGTGGCGCACATGTATGAGACAGTGGGTGAAGAGGATTATGAGTTTTTATGTTTA
The DNA here is from genome assembly GCA_041547625.1 of Sulfurimonas sp. Taxonomy (GTDB): domain Bacteria; phylum Campylobacterota; class Campylobacteria; order Campylobacterales; family Sulfurimonadaceae; genus Sulfurimonas. The sequence goes on along the minus strand of JBFEUD010000003.1, from coordinate 668 downwards.
GTGCCTAAAAAAGAGGATACGATCAATATCCTTTCTTGTTAAACTTTAGATAGTCTTGTTGACTGTGCAAATAGATAATGACTTCTAAATTCATGTCTATTTGTTCGAACCTGTCTTTAATCATATAAAAAACCTTTTCTTTCTCTAAACCGCCAACACCACATCCTAAAAGCGGTATAACAAGTTTTGGGTTTTTTATATGTTCATTTTGAACTTTTTCTTTGATTATTCTAATTGTGTTATTTAAAGAATCATGGACCGGTTGATATGTAGGAAGAGGGGATTTTGTAGAATCGCTATAGTTCATAACTGCTATATGTAATGCATATAGAAAGTTTTTGGCAGTTCCAGAGCTTGAGACTATAACATCTCCTTGATGGATGTTTTTTATTTGCTTTTTCAGCTCGTTGAGTTCTTCTTGAAAAGCACTACCACCACAATGTTCGTAAAAAGCTCTTGAGACTCCACTTCCAAGCATGAGTTCTGTATTTGAAGCATTAACAATAAAAGTAGCTTCCTCATCTACTAAGTTTCCGTATTTCGTTTTTATGTTCATAAAATAATTATATCCAAATAGATTAGTGTTAAATAGAGCTAAGTGTCTTTATTTTGTAAGGAAAATAAAAGTATAATTTTTAAAATTAAAAAAAGAGGCGAATGATGTCATA
>JBFEUD010000002.1:0-24880 GCA_041547625.1 Sulfurimonas sp. | reverse complement strand
GATGTCGATTCTTAGCGTGTCTTGAGCTGCTTTATTCTCAAAAGTGTTTCCACAAGCACATGTTACGGTGCAAGTTACAAAGTTAGGGTGAAGATCTTTTTTCATTTTTTTACCTTTTACTACTCGTCAAAGTACGAATAGTTATATATTTTTTAAATCCGTATGGGGGCAGATTTTTGGAAATGGGATTATACCAAAAAAACTTATAAATTACAATAATATCTTTGAAGCAACAGCTACAACCGCACTCTCAGAACGAAGCACCAAAGGTGTATCCAGGCGAAACACTTCGTAATTAGCTAATAACTCTTTTTCCTCTTGTGAGAAACCACCTTCACAACCGATTAAAACCGTGGAGATATCAGCACCCTCTTCCAACACATTATCGCAAAAATCAAATACTTTCGTATCGGAGTTTTCTCTGACAAACTCCTCTACGTTTTTTGCCGTTGCAAACTCCATGAAATCACTTCTACCGCATTGTTGATTTGAAGCTTCTAATATTCTTTCATAACGCTTGAAATCATGTTTGAAATTTTTCTGACTTCTATCGCAATAAATAAAAGTTATTTTCTCAACTCCTATCTCATTCAAGCTTGGAAGTACTTTCTCAACTGATTTGGTATCGATTACACACCAACCTACATGTAATTCTTTTTTTGCTTTTACTTCACAAACCTGTTCTGAAACAAATGCTACTTCTAAACTTCTTGGATCTACAGAAACAATTTTATAAGTATAAAGCATCTCAGGCGCATTTTTTAAACGCATTAAGATATTGTCACCCTCTTTATGCCGGCGTACTTTGATGAGATATTTATGCAGTTCGCCTTTGATCGTAAAACGCTCTTGCGAAGCATGCTCTTCATATATAAATATCATGCGAAAAACCACATCCAAATAGAAACTAAAAGAACGACAACAAGTTCAAAACTCATGATTTTATATGCAAACTTTTTATATGAAATAAAATCCATCTCCTCATCGTCATCTATATGTTTAAGTCTTTTTGAACGTCTGACCTCTTTAGAGATAAGTAAAACGGAAACTACGATCATAATGATATTTTCGGCACTAAACTCAAGATGTTTTGCAGCCATCATAATTGCACCTGTAAAAATCAAAGCAGCAATTAACATAGAGTTCAAAGGGAGCAAAGTGATTGAACGTAATCTTTTATAATTCTCTGATTCATCAGCCTGATACAGGACAACCATATTTACAACAATTGCAAATATGAGAAGCAATACAACAATAGCATGTATAGTTACTCCCATTGAATACATCTGTTCCATCTATACTGACTCCGGATTTATAAACTCGCTACCGTTTTTAATCTTTTCAAATAAAGCACTATCATGAAAACCGTCTAGCACTTCATCTGAGAATACAATATCCTCCAGCGTAATTTGTCCCATCTGTGCATTATATGCATCTTCTCTAAATGCCTGTGCATATCCCGTATCTGTTTCATGTACGATAATACTGTGAAGTTTTACCTCTTTTTCTCCGTTAATCCCTTTCGTCGATTGAAACAGCATGTCAATCATTATGAAAATAACACGGGCAAATTGTTCAGCTGACGGGGAAACAGGTAACTCTACCCATCTATGAGAGTGCTTTTTCATATCACGAATATATTCTGCATTATCACCACTCCATAAAGTGATAGCATGATCAAACGATTCTACCAAGTCTTTAATGTTTTGCTTCATTAATCCAAAATCATAGACCATTTGTCCATTGTCCAAATAGTTTGATTCAAATAAAACTTCAACTTTATAAGAGTGTCCGTGAATAGAAGAACGGCATTTTACACTTGAACATCCGCGAACAATATGAGCATTCTCAAACTTGAACAATTTACGGATTATCATTTATACCCCTTTATTTTCATCCCATATACGAATATGCAGCCTATCACTAAAATTATAGCCTTTATTTTTACAGTACTCAATTAAGGCAAGAGTATTTTTCTCAACATCCGTCTTATTTCCCCCTAATGGCATACAATAAACATCAATAAAAGGGGCATGCATCGTGATTTGCTCGATCTCGTCATCAAGAGCCATATTAATAGAGTCTTCATCCACTGAGAATTTAAAAAAAGCATCCTTTGCATTGGTTGCTATTGTATTAATTACACCACCGCGCAATCTTTTAGATAAAGTCTCACCTGAATTTTCAAGCTTTACTGAAAGTGCAAAAACACATTCTTTATATACCGGATACTTTTCAAAATCTACCGCTATGGTACCGTTTGTTTCAAAAGTGATTCTATGATTATTTTTTCTAAGCTTTTCTAGAAAAGACACAAATACAGGATCGTTAGCATAGATTAGAGGTTCACCTCCGGTAAGTACTACATCTACATTATCTGGAAGTTCATAAAGATCGAAAATATTTAGTAGTTGTTGAACTGTATCTATTTCGATCCATGCATGAGAAAAATGTTCTTTATTAACGGCATAAACTGTATCACATCCAAGTACATCCGTACCGTCTTGAGCCGTTTCAACACACCCGAACCCTTCACATTTCATATTGCATCCACCAAAACGAAAAAATAGGCTTGGGCTTCCTACGTATCTCCCTTCACCTTGGATCGAATAAAAGTGTTCAACTAAGTAAATCATCCACCAGTCTCGTAAAAAGCACGTGCTGAAACTTCATCATCATCTCCGCCCCAGCGATTTTTTTCAGGTTTATTCTTCACAACCTCTTTGAGTACTAAAGAAGCACCTTTAATATCTCCGCGTTTTACAAACTCTGCAATACTCATTGCTTCATCAAAATATAAACATGGGATAAGATGACCTTCGGCAGTTAAGCGGATACGGTTACACTGTTTACAAAAATCATCCTCATACGGTTCTATAATACCGAATTTGTATCCATCTTCTAAAGTATAATAGTGTGAAGGGGAATGACCGTCAAACCCCTCATCTTTAAAGCTGTATTTTTGGGCAATTATATTTAAAAGTTCATCCGATTTTAAACCTTCAATTTTTTCATCTGCATGTTTGTTTTCCATATACTCGATAAAGCGGATTGTCATGTCGCGCTCTTTACAATACTCTAAAAGGTCTATAATTTCATCAGAGTTAATTCCTTTCATAGGAACCATGTTTACTTTTACTTTCAGCCCTACTTTTAATGCTTCGTCAACACCCTCAAGAACATTTTGTAAAACATCTTTTTGCGCAATTTCTTGAGCCACTTCAGGTTTGAGTGAGTCTATACTTACATTAATACGCTTCAGCCCTGCATCTTTTAATTTTTGTGCAGCGCCTTTGAGTAAAAAAGCGTTTGTCGTCATTGCAAGATCGATATCCGGCTTATAATCGTAAATCATTTTTATGAACTTGTCTAAGTCTTCACGAAGCAGTGGTTCCCCACCTGTAATACGAATCTTTTTTACACCCTCATCCATCGCTACACGTAAAAATTCAAACAGTTCTTCAAACGTTAATAAATTTTCTTTCGGTACCCATGAAAAAGGCTTTTCCGGCATACAGTAGTTACATCTGAAGTTACATCTTTCCGTTACTGACACACGGATATAATCAACTACTCTATCATAGCTATCTACTAGCATTTATATTTTCCTAAAATAATGTACTATTCTTTTATTTCGATTGTACCACACACTATATCATGCAGGGCTTTTTTATCTTTTCTATAAAACGGAGTTAATAATCCTAAAAGAATTGTCGTAGAGAATAAGAACATAATAAATCTTGCAAGTGCTCTAAAAAAAGAGATATTTTTCATTGTTTTATCATCAACTATTTTAATCATATACGCTTTTTTTCCTGGTGTTTGTCCAAACTTAGCGATTAATAGGGCATAAATTGCACCGTAGATCGAAACTGCTATTAAAGGAGCCAGTTGAGAAGCTTGAAACTCCTCTTTTGAGCCCATTACAACATAAGCTATAAAATATAAAATAGGCGTATAGATCATAAACATATCAACTACAAATGCTTTTATACGGTCAGGATAAGTAGCATAATTTAATACTTTTTTCTTTTGTATATCTTGCTGATTTTTTTTCTGTTTTTTTAGATCTCTAAATCTCATGCGCGAATTATAGCAAAAGGAAGCTTGTAGAAGATAATGAATAAATAACGAAGTAAGAATTCTGACACTCAAAGAATGTCAAGCTTTAGTGGGCAAGCGCCCAAAGCGAACTAAAAGGAATTACTTCCTTTTAGTGTCTAATTAATGTAAGTCTCTCCAGATTTGTTTTTTCCAAAGAATAGCAAATAGTGCAAAAACAAGCATAAAGATCATTACGTTCATACCAACGCTTTCTCTTTCAGCACGTTTAGCATCACCAGAATCTTCAAGATACTCGATCACTTTCTCCATTGCATGTTCGTTTACACCAACACGAGGCATTGCAGTACCTTTTAGATAGTTTTGAGGATTCTCTACAAATGTTTCAATATAGTGAGCACCACGAGAACGGATATAGATACTTAAATCTGGTGGTAATTTACCCATATATGCTTTTAAACTGTCTTGATAATCTAAAACATCCATTTTAAACTTCAATTCATCTTGTTCTTTTTTGAACGTTGGTGTTTTACCAATTTGCGTCCAGTTAGCATAGTGATTTGCATGACATCTACCACACGCTAATTCAAATGATTGCTCAGAAGTAAGTTCCTCTTTTTTCACTGCAATAGATTGTAAATAAGCAACCATATCAGTCACTTCTTTGTCAAGATCTCCTCCAGCTCCATAAAAAGCAACCATTGGATGCATTTGACCCTTTTCAGCATCAAATTTATGTTCAACCATTAAAGCGTGTGCCGGATTTTTAATAAGCGCTGCTAAAAATTTAGCATCATATACAGCACCTGCATTTGAAAGGTCAGGCGGGTTTACACCGTAGCTTTGTGCAGCTGTCACAGGATCCATAGGAGCCGGATTGCTGATAGCTTCGATAGCATGACATCCTGTACATCCGCCCGCACCTTTAACAAGTTCTTCACCATTTGTTACATTTGCATCGTTTAAATTAATCTCTGCAAGGTCTTTATATGCAAAACCTTCACTCTCGATATGCTTATGCATTTGTGAATGTGCAAACGGTTCAACTAAGTAGTAAGTTACAAGAGTAAAGAATACTACAACTGCTAATATTTTAAATTCTTTCATCATCTACTCCTATAACGCTTTCTCTTTTTTTGTAATGAACGGTAATGCTATCCATAATAAAATGAAAACGATAGCAGCAACTAAACCTATAGTACTAAAGATACCCTCTGGTGGTAGTTTACCCATACCAGTAAGCACAATCATGTCTACAAGCATTAACCAGAACCAGTATTTAAACGCACCACGGCGAGATGCCGGAACAGCATTAGGACTTCTATCTAGGAACGGCAGTGCAAAGAAAATTACTTGAGCGAATCCAAATGCAATTAATCCCGGATCAGCAGGGAAAGGACGTAAAATCTCATATGACCATAAGAAATACCACTCTGGGTAAATATGCGCCGGAGTTTTTAATCCGTCAGCAGGGTCAAAGTTTACAGGGTCCATAGCAAAGTCATAATGGAAGAACACTAAGTAAAAGAAAAATACTAAGTAAATTCCAACTACCATCATATCTTTAGACATAAAGTCGTTAGCAAATGCAATAACTTTAGACTCTTTTTTATTTCCTGCTTTGTATTTTGCAGCTTCAGCTTCAAAATCAATCTCTTCACCGTCTTGGTTATTAACGTGAGGGATACGAAGCGCGGCAAAGTGTAAACCGATAAGAGCTAAAATAGCTAACGGTAATAAAAGAACATGTAGCATAAAGAAACGGTTTAAGAATGCTTGTGCTGGAACATAATCCCCACGAATCCATTCAACTAAACCGTCCGCATGCAGTGAACCACCAGCAAAAAGGTTTGTAATAACCATACCAGCCCAGTAAGACATTTGCCCCCATGGAAGCATATATCCAGAAAACGCTTCAGCAGAGAAAGTTACAAACAGAAGCATACCAGAGATCCAGATCATCTCACGTCCCTTTTTGTATGAACCATAATAGATTCCAGTAAACATGTGGATATATATAATAAGGAATACTACCGACGCAGCTACACCGTGAATATGTCTCCATAACCAACCAAACTCAACATCTTTCATAATAGTGTAGTTAACACTGTCGAATGCAGTTGCAACATTTGGTTGATAATACATTAATAAGAAGATACCAGATACTAACAATAAACCGAACGTTACTGCTAAGATCATCCCCATTGCCCATAAAAAGTTAATATTTTTAGGGATCCAATACTCTTTAGCCATAACACGACGAACAGTATCGACTGCTAAACGTTGGTTCATCCAATCATGAAGGCTTGTTGCTTTTTCAAAATGTGCCATTTTTTCCCCTTAATTAAAGCGTTACGCCAGTTGCTTTCATATTTTTATATTCAGGTCCCTCTTCACCTAAAACAAGTGTATTTCCTTCGATTTTAAATGGAGGAATGTCTAGTCCACGCGGTGGTGGTGCTTTTGTTACATCACCAGAATAATCATATGTACCCCCGTGACAAGCACATAAAAATGATTGTGTATCTGAGTTATATCCAGGAATACAACCAAGGTGTGTACAAAGTCCTAAGTTTACTAAATACCCTTCACCATTAATAAACACAGTACGTGCTTTTTGTTTTTCTGTTAATTTTTCTATCATTTCAGGCGTATACTTAAGAACAAAAATAGGCTTCCCACGCCATTTTTCAGTAACTAACTCATTCGCTTTATATGCCGACATATCCAATGTTGTAAAACCTGCTGCCTTTACACTTGGAAGCATATCCCAACTTTTTTTCATTGCATAAAGTGAAGCAACGGCTCCTACACCCGCTACAGCACCGAATGCTTTCCCCATAAAACCTCTACGGCTACTATCTTTCATATTCGCTCACTTTCTTGTGAATTTTCAATAATTATATACTAAATAAGTTTTAATTATTTATAAAATTATGTTTTCTTTTATAAATGATCCAAACTTATTGCAATCGGAAGGGATTTTACCATATTTTGTCTCATTTATGTGATTTAGAGCCTCTTGTAACAGGTTTTGATCATAATTGTGTATTATCGGAATATTTAACTCTTCAAACTTTTTATTAAAATCTTCTGGATAATCAGCTCTTTGAATATAGATAGGCTTACCGCCAGACGCCAAAGACTCTACAACAGCTTGCGGAGATGCAGTGATAAGAATCTCTGAATTCATGATCATCTCATCATACTCTTCAAATTCAAAACAGTTTTCAAACTTCTCCTGAAGCTCATCTTCGTAATCTAAGAAGTAGTAGTATCCAAGTTGTAAATGGGGATTTAATTCTTTAATGAAATCAATATTTTTCATTAAATCTTTTTCGTAATCATCGTCACCGAAAAAGTAAGAGATCTTCACAGTTTTTTCTTTTTGTTCAAAATATTTGTCGGCAACTACTATTGTATCGTTGTCCATTACAAATAGATTTGAAAAATACTGCTTCATATCTTCAAGCATAATAGGGTTTACTTCAGCAGAATCTAAAATCAACTGATCACCTTTATGAGCGATGTTGGCAATGTTTCTTACCACATCGATACCAACAGCTTTATCAACTCCAAAGTTTCTTGCTTCTTGTGCAATTCTAAAGTCACTGCATAAAAGAGTAATGTCCGCATCTAAACAGCCCAGTACCGCTACAGCTCTACGGAACCTGTCAAGTCCTATTCTATGACCAGTATGTACATAATAATATGTTTTCATCTCTATCTCGCTTACTATATTATATAGATACGAAATATTACCCTTTGAAGTTTAATCTAATATTTTATAGAGATGTAAAAGTCTAGATCAAAGTTTCCTTCTTCTGTGAGGTACTTATTTTGTCTGTAGATCGCATAAGGGGGTTTTGTGGTTGTTTCATACTCATTTCGAGGAAGCCATTCATGATACAACCACTGAATAAAACGTAAAAGGTCTCCACAGGCACCCTCTAAAGTAAACTTTGCATACACGCCGCTGGCAATCGTAAACTTTGGCAGTCTGTTGTCTTGCAGTTTTTTCCCCTCTTTATCTACTACACAGGCCACATATTGACAATCTTCTAAAGAGGTGATTGAAGGGTTATCGTGAAAGAGACTAATCTGTTCATACTCTTCTAAATGATTTGAATAGATCCAAGTTTGAATCTTCTGCCATGTTTGACGGATTGCATCGTTATAGCCTTGATGACGGATATAATAGGCTTTCATTTCCGGCATTTTTACAATAGTAGGACTTAAATGATCAAAATTATCCAAGGTAATCATAGAGTTTCTTGTTTTTAAAGACTGATCAACTATTTTATTTGAATATTCTAGATAGCCTCCATTTCTCCATACTTTTGGCGTCATCGAAAAACGCTCTTTAAATGCGCGAATAAAAGATGTCTGAGAAGAGTATCCACAGGCATTTGCAACTTCGGAAATTGTTGAGTATCTGTTTGTCAGTAAAAGATTGGATGCTTTTTGCAATCGAATCGATTTTATACTTTCATAAATATTTCTATCAAAAATCTCTTTGAAAATTTTATGCATATAAAACTTGCTAATTCCATAATTTTTTGCAAGCTCATCCATATTAATATCTGTATCTATATTTGTGTAGATATAGAACATTATATCATTGGTAATTTTTATCTTTTGCTCTAGTGTCTCTCTTTTCATGAAAACTATTTTAACAATAAAAAGTAACTAATAGGACAAAAATAGATAACTTTTAAAACAATATAGGCAAAAAAATGAAAGAAAAGAAATTAATAGTTTGCTTCTATAAATAAAGATATCTGAGTAAAATATCTGTCTATATCTAAAAAGCCGTGATCACCACCCTCTTCTATGATCATATTTGCACCTTCTAATTTTTTCTCAGCTTCACGATAATCAAGTACTTCATCACCCATGCGTGCTAAAAGCAGGTAGTTCTCTGTTTTACTTACATCAACACTGAACTTTTTCAAACTATCCACCTGAGTTTCACCCCAGTTAAACGAGAAATTACCGTCATAATAACTTTTATTACTTCCAAGCACTTTTTTCAGTGTTTCATACGGCTTGATAGAAGGATTGATAAGCACAGCTTTAAGATCATACTTCTCACTTAAATAAAGAGAGTAGTAGCCTCCTAAAGAAGAGCCCATCAAGACTATCTCTTCATCAGGACACACCTCAATAATCTCTTCTAAAGTGCTTATTGCGAGTTCAGGAATAATTGAGAGTGAAGGTGCTAAAAACTTAATTCCCTGCTTTTTAAAATACTCTCTGAATAGTTTTGATTTTCCGCCTTGTCCGCTGCTGCCAAAACCATGTATATATAAGATCATTTTTTCCCTCTCTTGCAATAACGTTGATGCTATTATATAATCTTCTTGTGTTACTTTTTAAGGATATACGCTGAGTATGATAGAGACTATTTTAAAAGAGCTACACAACTATGCCGATGAAAATGTTGCCGATCAAACAAAAAAATTTTTTAAGACAGGTATCGGAGAATACTCAGAGGGAGATATATTTTTAGGGATCAAAGTTCCCGTACTTAGAAAACTCTCAAAAAAATACAAAGAGCTCTCTCTTCATGACACAATAACACTTTTAAAAAGCAAGTATCACGAAAGCAGACTTTTAGCTCTTTTTATCCTCACTTTACATTTTGAAAACGGCTCTACACAAAAGCAAAAAAAGAGAATCTTTGAACTCTATCTCAAACATACACAATATATAAATAATTGGGATCTTGTAGACAGCTCTGCCCATAAAATTGTGGGAGCTTATCTGCTCCATAAAGATAGAAGTATATTATATCAACTTGTAAAATCTGATTCTTTATGGGAAAGACGCATTGCCGTTGTAGCGACTTTATGGTTTATCAAACATCTTCAATTAGACGAGACTACAAAACTAGCCGAAATGTTGCTAGATGATAAAGAGGATCTTATCCACAAGGCAATAGGCTGGGCTTTACGAGAAGTTGGAAAACAAGATAAACAAGTTTTGATCGACTTCTTAGAAAAACATTGTAAAGTGATGCCCCGCGTTATGCTTCGCTACTCTTTGGAAAAATTCACTAAAGAGGAGAGGACAAAGTATATGTAACTCTGACCCTATCTGCCGTAATACGCTATTACTGAAGCTTTTGCAATCGTATGTGCATTAATCATATAACCTACTAAAGCAGGTGCCGCATCTGCATTTACCCCTAATGTCTCTCTATCTAAAGCATAAACAGTAATCACATACTGATGCGCACCGTGACCTACAGGCGGACATGCACCGCCAAAACCACTTTGCCCGTAATCTGTTCTTGTTTGAATAGCCCCTTCTGGCATAAGATCTAAGCTTACGTTCCCGCTGTTTTGTTCTATATTCGTTACATCCTTGGGAATATCTACAACGATCCAATGCCACCATCCACTACCTGTCGGTGCATCTTTATCGTACATAGTGATCGCAAAACTTTTTGTCCCCTTTGGAACATTGTCCCAGCTAAGAGAAGGTGAAATATTTTCTCCCGTACATCCAAAACCATTAAAGACTTGTGCGTTTGTAAGCTGCCCGCTGATATCATCGCTTTTTAGTGTAAATCCTTCTGCAAACGCAAAAGAAACACTTACTAAAAGTATTAAAACAATCTTTTTCATCTTTACTCCTTAAATTAAATTCTTCTATTGTATACAAATTTGACTATATTGTTCTAGACGTATTTTATTTTTATTTGGGTCTTTTCGAATCTTTTCAGGTAGTCCTCTTGCCCAAGAGGGCGATGGAGAGTAAAGTATAGTAACTTCGAGGATTTTCCCATCCAATTCTATTTTTTGCATCTCTCTTGATCGCAAATCAAACTTTATTTTAGTCGCTTTTTGAAAGAGTTCTGCAACAAATCTTCCGGAGAAAAATATTCTAAGTATTTTGTGTTTATTTTGTTTTAGAAGTGCTAAAACATCTACCAAAACAATGTTATAAAGATCGCCGTCACTCGCTCCGCAACCTTTTTTTCGGCTGCACTCATCTATAGTGTCAAAAATCCCTATACTGTTTTCTAAAAAGAAATTTTGTCTTGCCTCTTTTGTAGAGAGTTTCTCAGTACATCTGCAACTCTGTTCTAACAAGTTCCAAAATGCATTATATTTACTGCCGTAATACCAGTCAACATCTCCCTCTTGCAGCTTTTTTTGTGCAAATCTGGCAGGAGGTGTATTTCCTATAATGAGCGTTTTAGCTTCTTGAATATTAAATGGTTCATACGGATGTTGTAAACGACAAAAGATATGAACTTTACTCTCTCTTAAAACATTTTTCATTAATATAATAATAACCAAATAACAGTGAACGATTAAGGAATGGTAATGGAGTATAGATACATAGGTAAAAGCGGTCTGAGAGTAAGTCCAATCTGTATGGGGACAATGACATTCGGAACACAGACACCCAGTGAAAAAGTAGCATTTGAGATTATGGACAAAGCGTACGATCGTGGTGTAAATTTTTTTGATACTGCCGAGCTTTATCCTGTCCCGCCAGAAGCAAAACTCGCAGGTATTACAGAAGAGATTGTAGGACGCTGGCTCAAAACAAAGCCTCGTGAGAACGTAATTCTCGCTTCAAAAGTTGCAGGTGCAGCAAACGGCTGGTTTGTTCCCCCTATCCGTTATGGGCTTACTGCAATTGACAGTTTTCACATTGAACGTGCAATCGAGGGTAGTTTAAAAAGACTGCAAACCGATTATATCGATCTTTACCAAATGCACTGGCCAGACACTGTTGTACCGATTGAAGAGAGTTTAAAAGCATTTGACAGACTCGTAACTGCTGGAAAAGTACGCTACATTGGAACATCGAACGATACAGCTTACGGAACGACAAAGGCGACAATGACTGCCGAGCATAAAGGTCTTGCTCGTTTTGAGTCAATCCAAAATAACTTTTCACTTTTAAACCGCCGCTTTTTAGATGAACTCTCAACAGTTGCACGCAAAGAACAAATTTCACTTTTACCTTATTCTCCTCTTGCAGGCGGTGTGCTTAGCGGAAAGTACAATCAAAGTGGAGAAGTTCACGGAAGGTTTGCAGACTACGTCAAATCAACAAATAAAAGACAAAGATTAATGGCAGCAAGGTTTCTAAACGACAAAACACTTGCTTCAACGCAAAAATACCTCAAAATTGCACATGACTTTGACTTACATCCCGTAACACTGGCAACTGCATGGTCAAAACAGTTTGACTTTGTAGCATCAACGATAATCGGTGCGACAACACCTGATCAGCTAGATGCTTCTTTAGATGCGATGGATTTAGTGCTGAGTGATGAATTACTAGCCGCTTGTGATGCCGTGCACAATGAGATCCTTTACCCTATGGGGTAAAATCTCATAGCTCGTGAGCTCTCCAAAAAGACTCAACTAGGACCTCATCTTTATAATAGATTATACCTTTAAAGACATCACCCACTTTGTAATTTCCAACCCCTTTTGGAGTCCCGCTCATAATGACATCACCGTCGCATAGAGTCATAAAACTTTCAATCTCGCTTATCATTACATCAGGCTTGTAGATCATAAGTTCATAGCTTGCTTCCTGTCGAAGTTCATTGTTGATAAACAGTTCAAAACGAAGCTGTTTTACATCTCCGTGAAATTCGACGAAGTGTCCAAGCACGGCTGAACCGTCAAATGCTTTTGCACGCTCCCACGGCAGCCCTTTTTCTTTCATCTTGTTTTGGATATCTGCATGTGTCAGATCTAGTCCAAAACCGATCCCTGCTATTTGACCGCTCTCTATTAAAAAACAGATCTCACCCTCAAAACGCGTATCTTCATTATAATAGTATAACTCTTTTGAAAGTGCCGTATTTGGCTTGTTGAACACCACCATACTTTCAGGAATTTCATTACCCAGTTCATAGATATGCTCTACATAGTTTCGTCCTATACAAACGATTTTACTCGGACATATCTCTTTATTTTCAAACTTTATTGTTCTCATAAGATCTCTACCTTATTTTTGCATTGCCTTATATCAAAGATTGTACTATAAAATAATTTAATTTTTTTAAAATTTCCAACTTTGCATTTTCTCTTTTGCTATAATGAACTAACGAACAATATTGAGGGTATAAAAGGTATGAAACCTCTATTTTTAGCTTTAAAAGTCAAACTCAACGACTATAACAAAATCAAATCCGATTTTTCTGAGTTTATCAAGGGAAGATGGGTGGCAGATGAAAATCTCCATATTACGATCAGTTATTTTGGAGACAAATTCAGCCTAGAAGAGTTAGTTGAGAAGCTGCCGCCCTTAATTAGCCCTATCCAACCATTACAGTTATCTGGTTTGGGCTATTTCAAAGCCAATAAAATTTTATACGCTAAAAGTGAAATGTTAGGAATTGATCAATTAAGTGCTGCTATCTCCAAAGAGTTCTCACTGCAAGAGACAAAAAAGTTTATCCCCCATGCCACTTTAATGAGAATAAAAAACATTATTGATATAGAAGATTTTAAAAAGATGTTAGAGAATTATAAAGATGAAGAGCTCGGCAGCGTTGATACAACGCTTCACTTGATGCAAAGTGAAATACGCCACCCTGGTGGTGCCGTATATACTTCTCTTAAGAGTTTTTAGACTGTTTTTTACTTTCCATTTTTATATAGATATGTAAAATTTCTATAGCAGCAGGTGTAATACCGCTGATATTCATTGCCGTTTGAAGTGTCGGCGGGTTAAATGTTGCAAGTTTTTCTTGGATCTCTTTGCTCAGACCGCTCACTCTTGTAAAGTCAAAATCTTCAGGAATTTTCACTTGAAGATATTTTTTCATCTTCTCGATCTCTTCGCTTTGTTTTTCAATATAGCGAGCATACTTTCCTTCTACAAGGATTTCTTCTTTAATATACTCATCATACTTCGCAAGTTCAGGAACGATTTTAATCATTTTTTCAATATCAAAACTTTTTCTTGCCACTAACTGCTGAGCCGTTGAGACATCTTTAATCGGCTCTTCATCCATTGATGCAAGCACTGCATTGAACTCTTTGTTAGGAGTAAAACGAGTCTCCTCTAAGAGTTTATACCCTTCTTTGATCTCTTTGTCTTTTTGCTCTACTTTTGCGTAAGTTTCATCATCTAAAAGACCAATTTCGTGTCCGTAGTGGCTAAGTCTTGTGTCTGCACTCTCTTCGCGTAAAAGAAGTCTGTACTCCGCACGAGACGTAAACATTCTGTACGGCTCTTTAGTACCCTTAGTAACTAAGTCGTCAATAAGTACACCTATATACGCTTCATCACGACGAAGTACCAAGGCATCCTTACCTTGAATTGAAAGTGCCGCATTGATCCCTGCCATAATCCCTTGAGCAGCAGCTTCTTCATAACCAGTCGTTCCGTTAATCTGACCTGCTAAATAAAGCCCTTTGATCTTCTTGGTCTCTAACGAATGCTTTAACTCTCTTGGATCAACAAAGTCATACTCGATCGCATAACCGTAACGAACAATTTTTGCATTTTCCATCCCTTTAACAGAATGGATCATATCACGCTGAACGTCAGGCGGAAGAGACGTACTCATACCGTTTACATAAACTTCCGTATTGTCCGCAGTTTGAGGTTCAATGAATAAGTGATGTCTGTCTTTGTCACGGAATCTATTGATCTTATCTTCAATCGATGGGCAGTATCTAGGACCTACACCCTCAATTTGTCCTGTAAAAAGCGGTGCACGGTAGAAATTTGACTCAATAATGTTGTGCGTCTCTTCGTTTGTATATGCAATGAAACATGGAAGCTGTTTTTTTGTACGTCTAAACTCTTCACGATCAGTTCTGAAAGAAAACGGATTTGGCAGTGCATCGCCGTCTTGCTCTTCCATTACTGAAAAATCAATCGTAGAGCTGTCAATTCTTGCACATGTTCCAGTTTTCAGTCTATCCATAATCAGACCCGCTTCTTTAAGCGATGCACTAAGTCCTACAGAAGCATTCTCCCCAAAACGTCCACCCACTTGTTTCGTTTCACCAATGTGAATTACACCGTTTAAGAATGTCCCGGAAGTGATAATCACTTTTTTTGCTCTGTATTCATTTAAAAGTTGTGTAACTACACCTTTAACTTCGTTATCTTCAATAATTAAAGACTCAACCGTTTCTTGAACAAGATCCAAGTTCGGCTCATGAAGTACTTTGTTTCTTGCAATAACACGGTACTTATCCATATCGATCTGTGCACGGCTTCCACGAACTGCTGGCCCTTTTGTCTGATTTAGAATTCTAAACTGAATACCCGCTTCATCAGTGATAAGTCCCATCTCACCGCCAAGTGCATCGATCTCACGAACTAAGTGCCCTTTTGCAAGTCCGCCCACAGCCGGATTACAAGAAGTAGCACCCACATTTTCAGCGAGCATTGAGACCATTAAAGTTTTATTTCCCATACGTGCAGCCGCAAATGCAGCTTCGATCCCTGCATGTCCTCCACCGACAACAATTACATCAAATTCCATATATATCCTTGCACCGTACAATTTAGAAACGACATTTCATAAAACTTCTCTGAATGAAATATTGATTCTAAATTCTACCTAAACACTAATTTTAAATGGAATTTTATCATTTTTAAGTATCATTTGCATAATAAAAACTAAACTAATTAGGGTTTTTAAGATGAGTGATGATTTATTTAAAGATTATAAACCGGAAATTTTAGAGTACGATGCTGAAATTGACGGCATGACAGAATTTGAACTAAGAGACAACAGACTCGAAACAAAAGAGAACCTGCTAGAAAAAATTAGAAAAGCAAAAGCAAATGCTAAAGGGAATCAAACAACCTTTAGACAAAACATTAGAACAGAGAATGAAAAGAAATGATACAAGACGCACATAACGCCTATACTGCCGGAGATTACGAAACGGCATTTAAACTTTATTCTGAACTTGCCGAACAAGGTAATCCAGATGCTCAGGCATCTTTAGGGTATATGTACCAAATGGGGCAAGGGTGTGAACAAAATGATGAAAAAACATTCGAACTTTACACAAAAGCAGCAGAAGCAAAACAGCCATACGGGTTATTCAATCTTGCTATTTTATACGCAAACGGACTAGGCGGAGTTGAACACGATCAATTCAAAGCACATGAACTTTTTATGGAAGCTGCAATTCGTGAAGTACCTCAAGCTCAATATGAAACAGCACTAATGCTTGAGCGTGGGCTTGGATGTATGCAAAACTATTCAGAAGCGGCATTTTGGTACGAAGAAGCTGCGAAACGCGGTAATCTTGAAGCATTTAACAACCTAGGGACTCTTTACAAAGATGGGCTGGGAGTAATGCAAGATGACGCTAGATGTTTCATCTGTTTTTCACGCGCAGCTGAAGGCGGTCTGGCGCAAGGTCTATACAATTTAGGTCTGCTTTACGATCAAGGGATCGGTTGTGAACAAGATAACGATAAAGCACTTGATCTTTGTAGAAAAGCTGCATACAAAGGGCATGAACGTGCAAAAGAGATCATTCGCGGTCTTCAAGAAGACGGCAAGATAGTTTTTTAAGGACACCATTTGTTTACAGGTCTAATCAGAGAAGTTGCTACTGTTAAAAGCTTTGTAGGGAGCAAACTGTGCATCCGTTCACAACATAAAGCAAAGCTGGGTGATAGCATCGCTATCAACGGTGCATGTTTAACAGTCATTGAAACTTCTCATGACGGCTTTTGTGTAGAACTCTCGCCTGAGAGTCAAAAACTTCTAGCGATCGAGAACTACAAAAATGAAGTACACATTGAACCTGCAATGCAGATGGGTGATCGTTTTGAGGGTCATATTGTACAAGGGCATGTCGATACAATAGGTGAAATAACAGATATCAAAGACAACGGCAACTCGTTCGATGTTTTTGTAAAACTGGACAAAAAGTTCATCCCTTATATCGTACCAAAAGGCTCGATTACAATCGACGGTGTGAGTCTTACGATCAACGAAGTTTTCAATGACAGTTTCCGCCTTACAATCATTCCCCACACTATGAAAGAAACGCTTTTTAAAAACTACAAAAAAGGCTCACGTATAAATGTTGAAACAGATATGTTTGCACGCTACATTGCACATATTTTAAAACATCAGAGCGCTACTGACAACCTAACTTGGGATCAGGTTGACTCTATCACTGCTCTTTATTAATGAAGCAAAAAATTTTAAAAGAGTTCTTTGGGCATAATAGCTTTAGAGAACTACAAGAACAAGGTGTCGATGCGATCTTAGAGGATCGCGATCTTCTTATGATTCTCCCTACAGGTGGTGGGAAAAGTTTAGTCTATCAACTCCCTACAATGATGATGTCAGGGGTTACAATCGTTATCTCTCCGCTTATTGCCCTAATGCAGGATCAAGTTGCATCCCTGCAGGCACAAGGGATCTCTGCGGCAATGCTCTCATCAGCTCAAAACTTTGATGAGATCGAAGAGACTATACGCGCTCTCTACGCTAACAACCTCAAGTTTTTATACCTCTCTCCTGAGAGACTCAACAATCCCCATACACTTGAAATTCTTCGAAACATAGAGATCAATTTTTTTGTAATTGACGAAGCACACTGTATCTCTCAATGGGGACATGAATTTCGCGATGACTACCGATCTTTGGGACAGTTAAAATCCAACTTTCCAGATAAGGTGATAGCCGCTTTCACGGCAACCTCAACACATCACGTAACAGAAGATATTCTAAGAGAACTCCAACTACAAAACCCTCTGCTACTAAAGGGAAAAATATTTCGCAAAAACCTTTTTATCTCTGTAGAGAGAAGAATCTCTAACGGTCAGGCACAACTCAAAAACTTTCTATTAAACCATAAAGAAGAATCCGGAATAATATACGTTAGTTCCCGTAAAAAAGCGGAAGACCTCAGCTCTTACTTAAATCAGGCAGGATATAAAACACTCCCTTACCATGCAGGACTTCCACAACATATACGGGAACACAACTTCAAACTTTTTGTAAACGATCGTGTAAACATTATGGTAGCAACGATAGCTTTTGGGATGGGAATAGACAAAGCAGATATCCGCTTTGTAATACATATGAGCCTGCCGAAATCACTGGAAAACTACTACCAAGAGATAGGGCGTGCAGGACGTGACGGGGAAAACTCCGAAGTGTTACTGCTTTTTAATGCCGGTGATATTATGCAGCATAAACGTTACTTGGAAGAGATTAGTGATCCCACATACAAAGAACACTTGGCAGAAAAGATCGATACCATCTACAAATACGCTACAAGTGAACTGTGTTTCCATCAGCAGTTAGCTTCCTACTTTGATGATTCAATTGACGAGTGTGGTGATAGATGTGAAAACTGTTTAAGCGATGATGAAAACAGAGATATTACAAAAGAAGCACAGATGCTATTAAGTTGTATCTATAAAACAGATCAGAACTTTGGAAAAAACTATATTATCGATGTGCTTCGCGGTTCCACTGAGCAAAAACTTTTAGCAAATAAGGCGGATAAACTCTCAGTTTACGGGATTGGAAACAATCTTAGCAAAAAAGCGTGGTTTGTAATCGTTGAACGCCTGATAGAGTTGCAGATTATTACTCTCGGAGAGTTTCAGGCACTTAAACTCAGCCAAGAAGCAGCCAGCATTTTACGCTCACAACAGAGTGTAACTATAAAAGCTTCTCGACTTAACAGTTTAGAGAAGCACAGGGCAAAACAATTAGAAGATGAGTTTGATTTTGACCGCTCTTTATTTGAACGGCTTCGTGAAAAACGTAAAGAGCTTGCAGAAGAACTTGAAGTACCTGCATACATAATTTTCAGCGACAAAACTTTAAAATATTTGGCAAGTGAAATGCCGACATCCAAAGAGGAGATGCTAGAGATAAACGGTGTAGGTTTGAAAAAATATCAACAATACGGTGAGGAGTTTTTGACAGTAATCAACACCTAATTTTACAAAATAAAACAAAATGTGTTATAATTTTTCAATCATGGTAATTGACTTCATATAAGGAGTGTTCAATGTTTCCACTTGTCCGAAGATTATTCTTACTTTCTCCACTGCTTACAACACAACTCTTTTCATCATCTATTGTTGTATACCAAGATATAGGCTTTATAGATATTCTTGTACTTACCATCACTATTATAG
The DNA here is from genome assembly GCA_041547625.1 of Sulfurimonas sp. GTDB lineage: Bacteria > Campylobacterota > Campylobacteria > Campylobacterales > Sulfurimonadaceae > Sulfurimonas. The sequence continues at coordinate 5,680 of JBFEUD010000002.1, read as the reverse complement.
TAGGTATTTTTTTATTGGCTGCTCAGCACTCTTTAGCAAAAACAATGAAAAATTCAGTACCCACTAAACATACCCATGGTTTTTGGATATGGACACAAATGATACCTTTTTGGTCTTTTATATCTATGCCCATAACACTAATAAAACTCAAAGCTCAATTTCGACATTTTCTGGATGAACACGACATAACACTTGAGGATGTTACAAGCTATAATCATAGCTGGGGATGGTTTTTGTATGTTTCTATCATTATATCTATACTTTTTCCATCGTTTACTGTTATTACATTAATCGGTATGGTAACTTATAATATTCATATTGTAGATGTCAAAAAAAGTATTCTAGCTTTTCAACAAAGTACGATTCGAAAACAAAGAATAGAAGAGATATTCAACGAATAAATTATAGTTAATCGCGCAAAGGTTTTACATCCGGATTGCATTGAATCTTGTGAGCCATATCTACCTCTTCATAGCCATGCAATTTAGATAAAGAAGCCAAAGTCGCATCTCTAAAATCCTCTCCACTATTTAAATAGATATGAAAACCGTTAGAGTGTAATGCCAAACGGGTTTTAAGTGCTGTTGAATATGTAGTTAGTATTCCATCTTCTTTCATCGCTTTTTCAATGTCGGCAAAGTATTCCTGTGTCCAAAGTATAGGATTTGTCGATGGACTAAAGGCGTCTTGATAAACTATATCGAACTGTTCTTCAAACCCTTTGACATACTCTCTGGCATCCCCTAGAAACAACTCTATTGAAAAGTTTTCATCCTCATACCACCCTTGTTCGCTTAAATCTTCAATAACATTTGAAAACGATTCAAACTCTTCGGGATAGGTGAAATCTTTTAAAGAGTATACCAGCTCACTATCTAATTCAGGAGAGTAGATGTACAACTTGCTTGTTAAACTATTTTGCTGGTGGTACCATAATGTAGCCAGGGTATTAAAACCCAGTCCAAAACATATATCTAAGATATGGAGTTCATCCTTATCTTTGTGGATTGTAAAAGCGGGAATAACATGCTTTTGCAAACTCTCTTTGAGCGCACCGTCTTTGGTAGAGTGATAATGTTCATCATACTCTTTAGAGTATGCAGTGTAACTACCATCTTCACTCAAGACCAGTTGATGCATTTCACTATCGAAACTATTCAAAATTCACTCACTTTCAAAATTTAACTAAAAATAACAAAGATGTTAATGGTATTGTAAGCTTTATTAATTTAATATACTTTCAGAATTTTAACAAAAAAAGGGGTAAAATGAAGACTTTAGGGAAGCTTTTACTTGGTTTAGGACTATTGGCAACACCACTATTAGCAGGTAGTAATAACGGTATCATGGCGGCAATCGGCGGAGCTGCGATATTATTTTTCTTAGTATATCTTGCTATTATCATTCTGTTCTTGTTATCACAAAGCTCTTTTGCACAGGTGATGAGTACATCTAATCCTATGAACAATACTAGCGGTGTTTGGATCTGGACACAACTCATTCCGATTTGGTCACTTGTTGCTATTCCAGTAACACTTTTAAAGCTTAACACGCAATTTCAAGCTTTTGTAGCTGAGAGAAACTTAACTTTTAACGATATTAAAATGTATAGCAACGTTTGGGGATGGGTATGGTATGGAGGCTCTATTGCTAGTTTTATCTTCCCGTTATTCGGTATTGTAGCTCTCGTTGGTCTTATCGGCTTTTGGGTACACATTAATAATGTTAAGAAAAGCATCTTAATGCTAAATACTGCTCCGTTAACAGTACATACTGAAGCTACTCAAGAATAATTCATTAATGCAGAGAACTCTATTTTTTTACAAATAGGGTTCCAGCTTCATATTTCTCTTCAAATAAAAAATCTCTCGCTGCACTAAGGTCAAAGCCGCTGCTTAAGAACATACTTCTTCCATTTTCCATCATATATTTTGCAGCTTTTAATTTTGTCACGATTCCGCCTGAAGCAAACTCATTGTTTGGTGAATGCTCTTGATTGAGTTCTTGATTTGTAATTTTATTGACCTCTTTTAAGAGTTTAGCGTCTGGATTTTTCTTTGGATTATCATCATAGTAACCTTTTATGTCACTAAGTATTATCAGTGTATCTGAATCTGTGTAGTGTGCTACGTGTGCTGAGAGTTGATCATTATCACCAAAGAGCTGATCAGGAATAGTTGAGATATCATTTTCATTTACGATAGGTAAAATACCGTTTGCCAATGCACTGTCAATAATTTCTTGAAATATTTTAGTATGTACACGTGAGTCGAAATCCTCTTCCGTTAAAAGAATTTGTGCGATGTCAACTCCGTAAATATCAAATTTATTTTTATAACTATGCATAAGAATTGGTTGTCCTACAGATGCCAAAAGTCTTTTACTGACCTCTTTTTTTCTATCAAGTTTTAGTGCAGTATAACCTGATGCAACGGCACCGGAAGTTACAAGAATAACTTCATATTTTTTTCTTGCATCTGCGATCAAAGAAACAAGGTTTAACATCCTCTCTTTTGCAATTTCATCTCTATTTGTTAAAACACTACTCCCAACTTTAAATACTATTCTCTTCAATTATTTATCCTTTCAGCAGTTTTGTTTTAATATACCATACAAAACTTAGTATGAAGTAAATAGCAATATTTAGTTTCTATAAGTATAGTTTTACCACTTATATTGCAGCATCCCCTGCACTGTATTTGATGTAACATTTGGCTTTTTCTTATAGTAGTGCCATTCTATACCTGCTGAAAAACTCTCGTTAAAAGGATAAAGAAATTGATTTTGAGACAACAGATCATCCTCCGTCCAGTCTGTAAAACCTGCAATATAAAAGCGATCAACAATAGCTTTTGTTTGATACGATAGCGTCAATTGATAGGTATCTTTTCCATGTACTTTATCTTTTCGGTAAAGATTTGCATTAAAAAAATTAAATCCATAAACATCCAAAGAAGTTCCAATACCGTATAAATACGCTTTATAATGGTGAAAATCGGTGTTATACTGAAAAGCGGCAAACACTTTTTTTACAAATAAAAAACTTAAATCCGATGAAGTAAGCGCACCCAAATCCAATCTCGGTGCCACCTCTCCGTATGTATTTGTCTTATCGTCATGGTATTTAAACCTATCATCCGCAATACAATGATCTACAAATCCATAAACATCCCCATACGCAAAGGCACTGTAATGCTCTAATGTGATCGTTGTCTTACCACCATTTTTTGTATCGTATACATAACTGTTGTCATCAAAAGCTCCATATAATAATTGTACGTTTGATGTAGAGAAACCTAAAAGCTCAAGAGAAAGCAAGAGGGTTAAAAAAATCTTTTTTTTCATTGTGTACCTTTAAGTTAAATTACCACTATATTTCTACCGCTTTCTTTAGCACGATAAAGTTTTTCGTCAGCCTGTTTTATTGTTTCGTATATATCACCGCCATCATCATAGATCTGACAACCAAAACTACACGTCACTGAACCAACCTCTTTAAAATTATACGCTTCAATCACCACTCTTAAATGTTCCGCTACCTGAACTAAAGACTTATCATCCTCTACGGCACTGACTACTATAAACTCTTCACCGCCCCATCTTATAACTTTGTCATCTATCCGCGTGTGTTGCTTGACAAGCATAGCTACTCGTTGCAATACTTCGTCCCCGATATCATGACCGTAAGTATCATTAACATTTTTAAAATGATCTATATCGAAAAATATTATCCCTGTTTTAAATTCATGTTGTTTATTTATTTGTAAAATGTTTGCTATATTTTTATTAAAATAGATTCTGTTATGCAGTTGTGTCAACTCATCAACATTTGCCTCTTTTGTTAACTCAAGCTTTTCTACCATACTGTCAGTGATATCGACAAAGGTTACGATATATTCGTTCTCACCAAAAGTGTTTATCGAAACAGCAAAAGCGTGTGGCTCAACACTATTATTCAACATTGACACTATCCTTTGTCTTCCATTGAGATTTAAAAGACTTTCGATCCAGTGTTCTTCATCCTCTTTCACCTTCCCTAAATGGAAGAAGTTATCCTGTTCTATAAATCTGTCACATATACAATTGTAATCTTTAAGGAATTCTTCTCTGCTTTCATATCCAAAAAACTCTAAAAATGTTCTATTTGCGAACTTAAGTTCTTTGCCGTTAGTCAATATCACAATAGAGTTTTGCGTATCGATAACATCCTGTAATTTATGCTGCAGCTCTTGTTGAGCATTTACCATTGCTGTAATATCTGAGATATAACCTATAAAATATTCAATTTTCCCAGTCTCATCTTTTTTGACCACCGTGTAATCTACGACCCATTTAATATCACCCGATTTTGTCACTATACGATACGGCTCATGTGTAAAATAATCAAGTTTCTTTTCTATTGCACTCTCAACTTCTTCAGAGACCCGATTGTAATCATCTTCATAAACACACTTCTCATATGCCATTGAACCTTTTGAGAAATCTTCTTGAGTACAACCAAGCATCTTTTCAACGTTTTTAGACACATACGCAACACTCCACTTCTCATCATTGCGCCATTTAAATAAAGTGGAGTCACCAATATCAAATAAAGACAATAACTCTTGTTGCTCATTTACTAAGTTTTCAATCTTTTTTTGATGTTCTAAAAGAGAGTCTTGTGCTTCAATATCCTTTATTTTTAATCTTGTAAAAATTATAGAGATGAAAATTTCAATTAATAAAATAGGTATCATAAAAATAAGGTTGAAGAGAAATATATTAAATAACTCATACCATACCCCTTCATATGTATGATATGCGATCAAGTACCATTGCCTATCACTTGCAACAGATCTATCAGGGCTTATGACATTCACCGGATCGTATATTCTATAATGCGCATATTTATTATCAAATTCCAATACAGTGTCTTGAGCATTTAAAATCTTATTCCATATCTTTGGATAATCATGTGAAAAACTATCTTCACTTTTGTTAAACATAAAAGCAAATTCTCTGGTTTTATCTAACCCTAGTAGATAGTAACCATCTTTATTTAGCAATATAGTATTTACATGTTGTGCTGGTTGTCTAATACTTTCTAAAAGTTCTTCTGGAGAGTAGTTAGCTACTATATAGCCTTGTTTTACACCATTTACAAAAACAGGTTGCGTAAAGCGAAGCATTGTTCTATACGGTACTTCTATTTCCCCGTATTCAATATTTAAATCTAGTGCAGAAATATATATCTCACCCTCTTTTAACTTTGTTGCTTCTACATAATAATATCTTGAACTTTTATCCTGCAGATCTTTTTTTCTTACTATTTGTTCATTAATTCGATCAACCCGTACCAACTCTTTACCATCTAAACTGAGGTATCTTAGTTGTTGATACTTATGATGATTTTTAACATATAAGAAAAGATTTGTCTCTATTTTCTTAAGAAACTCGGAATCGTTATCTTTGATCTCAGCTTCTACAAATTCAACTATATAATCAAGGTCCATCTCAACATGGGCAAGCATAGCAGTAATATTTTTTGATTTTTGTTTTAAAACAGTGTCAAGCAGGTTGTCTGTTTCACGTATGATTGAGAGATATGAGTTGTAAAGAAAGACTGAATATATTACAAACGAAACAGCAAGAATAGAACCAAAGATTTTAAAAAATAACTTGTAAGGAGTGTTGCCGTTCT
>JBFEUD010000001.1:0-31430 GCA_041547625.1 Sulfurimonas sp. | reverse complement strand
ATGCCGGAGGAATTCCGGAAAAGATCATTAAAGATATTTTCAAACCTGAAGTAACAACAAAACCCGAAGGAAAAGGAACGGGTATAGGTCTTTATATGAGCACCCAAATTGCACAAAAACTCGGTGGTGTTTTAAGTGTCAGAAATAGTGAAAATGGAGCTGTCTTTCAGTTGAAAATTCCTCACAATATATAAATTCGTAAATAACTTTATAGCAACTTTATCAAAAGCACCTATTTTACTTTATCAAAAAGTTTTCTAACCTTAATTTTGCTATAATTCCAAAATTAATAAGATGTGTAAGAGTGTCTTATTAAAAATTTCAAGTTAAAAGAGGTTTCTTATGAAACATATTCCAAGTGGCAAATACCAGCCATACCCAAAAATAGACTTGCCAAATAGAGAATGGCCGAATAATACTATTACAAAAGCTCCAATCTGGTGTAGTGTAGATTTACGTGACGGTAATCAAGCACTTATCAACCCGATGAACATGGAGAAAAAACTTGAACTTTTTACACTCTTACTCAAACTTGGATTTAAGGAGATCGAAGTAGGTTTCCCATCTGCATCGAAAGTTGAATTTGACTTTTTACGTAAGTTGGTTGACGACAACTTGATCCCTGACGATGTTACTGTCCAAGTACTTGTACAAGCAAGAGAACATCTTATAGCAAAAACATTTGAAGCATTGCAAGGTGTTAAAAAAGCAACTGTTCACCTTTATAATTCAACTTCAATTGCGCAAAGAAAGATCGTTTTTGGAAAATCTCAAGAGGAGATCATTGAACTTGCTCTTGAAGGTGTCGATTTAGTAAAAAAATATGAAGCACAGCACGACGGGAAAATCTTTTTAGAGTATAGCCCTGAGAGTTTTACTGGAACTGAGTTAGAGTTTGCTGCAAAAATTTCAAATGCAGTAACTGCTCGTTGGGGTATCTCAGCTGAGCGTCCGGTTATCATCAACTTACCTGCAACGGTAGAGATGGCGACACCTAATATCTATGCGGATCAAATCGAGTGGATGAGCAGACATTTAGATAACCGTGAACACGTTCTTATCTCTACACATACACATAATGACAGAGGGACATCTATTGCTGCAACAGAGCTTGCACTTTTAGCAGGAGCTGACAGAGTTGAAGGGACACTTTTAAGTAACGGTGAGCGTACAGGTAACGTAGATATCATCACTTTAGCACTTAACATGACAACTCAAGGTGTAGACAGTGGATTAGACTTCTCTAATGTAAATGAAGTTGTTGATGTGGTTGAACGTGTAACAGAATTACCTACACATCCAAGACATCCGTATGTTGGTGATCTTGTTTATACTGCATTCTCAGGTTCACACCAAGATGCTATCAACAAAGGTTTGGCATATCAACAAGCTAAAGAACAGCCATTTTGGGAAGTACCTTACTTACCGATTGATCCTGCAGATGTTGGACGTAATTACGAATCAATCATCCGCATCAATTCACAATCTGGTAAAGGTGGCGTAGCGTATATTTTAGAGCAAAACTACGGTTACCAGTTGCCAAAAGCGATGCATCCTGAAATTGGTCGTGCAGTACAAACTTTAAGTGATGTAGAGGGACGTGAGCTTACACCTGAAGAGATCTACAATGTGTTCAAAGCTGAATACTTTGAGGGGCCTAAACACATCGAGTTGATCGACTTTACTTCAAACTCACAAAACAAAATAGTTACATGTACACTTACTTACGAATACAATGGAAAAACAATTGTTTCTGAAGGACAAGGCAACGGTCCGATTGATGCGTGTAAAAATGCTTTGATGAAAGAGTATAAAAATGAATTTAGCATCAAATCGTACTCTGAACACTCATGCGGTGATCAAAGCTCAGCAAAAGCTGTTGCATACATCGAAATCAAAACATCTGAAGTGATCTCACGCTTTGGTGTAGGACGCAATAACGACATCACTATCGCTTCTATCAAAGCACTTTTCTGTGCATTGAACAGAACGTTCAACAACTAAAACGTCCCTAAGAGTTCTTTCTCTTAGGGAATTAAAACGCTACATTCCATTTAAAAAAATATCTCTCTGAGTTTTCATAACTAGCTATATTTTCACTATCATAAATCATAGCACCTACAGTAAAAGTATTGTAATCATTCAAGGTGTATTTGACTTGTGGTGAATAAAAGCGGGATTTTATACCGTAAAAACTCTCTATATACACACAAGAGCCTTCAAGGTAAATATTAAACGAGTAAGTTGCAGAGAGAGCAGTAAAAAGATGGGCATTGAGCATGTTTTGTATAATATCTGTATTAAGATTACTTTCCACATCTTGAGCAGTAAAAATTTTAGAACTGTACAGCCCTTCAAGAACTACTGTCAAACCATTTTCAAAACCATAATCCAAACCCACTATACCTTGAAAGAACTCTGAACGGTTATTATCATAATAAGCTCCTTCACTTCTTAAACCTATTCCTATTGAAGCTATACTACCGTCAATCTCATATCCAGCCATTTTTGTCTCATTACTGCTAACTAGGTCAATAGCTACATCCGCAACTTCTAAAAATGCTTGATAACGTAAAGCATAGCGTGGTTTGTCATCTCTATCGATTGAAACGATTCCTGTAAGATGGGATGTCTCATCAAAGTATCTTGTATATAATACTCCCATAACCCCAAAAACCTCATCCGGTTCAAGAGCATAAATATTTATTGGATTATATATATTTGTAGGCTGCCAGATACGCCCTACTCCCATAGAGATGTTTTGCAATCCTGCGATTACCCTGTTGTTTTGGTCTTCATACCCTCCATATGCTCTGTAAACTTTTGCATATGTTTCCCCACCTTTATATTTGCCAGAGGACGTTTGTGTTTTAAACGGGGTATCTGATTGCACGACTTTTCTGGCACGATAAAGATCTGAGTCTATATACTTGTTTCCGTAGTAGTTCACACCATCTGCAATAAGCGTTGTAAAATAGCCGTTTTCTTTCCAATCAAGGCTAAAGCGGAGTCGATCGTAATTGTAAGTATATGCATCCTCTTTTAATGTTATATTTGTATTTTCCGTTTTAAGATCTAATTCTGCGAAAAGGCTTTGACTCCAAAGTAAGAGTAATAGAAAAAAAACTTTAACCATCAACAATTTCACCATCATACATATTTATGACTCGCCTTACATTCTCTTTTACCATCTCATCGTGTGAAGCAAAGATAATAGTTACACCCTCCTTTTCATTGAGTGAACGCATCATATCTATAAGGATTTGAGAGTTTTTAGAATCCAAGTTTGCCGTCGGTTCGTCGGCTAGAATAATTTTCGGTTTACTTGCAACTGCCCGTGCAACCGCTACACGTTGCTGTTCACCACCGCTGAGATTATTCGGCAAGGCATCAAGTTTATCTTCGATATCTAAAATTTTAGCTAACTCTTGTACTCTTTGTTCTATCAATGTATTTTCAAAACCTCGAAGTCTCATAATAAAAGCGATATTTTCACGAACATTAAGTACAGGAACAAGATTGTACGCTTGAAAGACAAAACCTATTTTCTCAAGTCTGAGTGTTGTTTTTTCTTCTTCATTTAAATCGCTTACCTCATCTTCATCAAAATATATTTTCCCCTCATCCACACTGTCAAGTGCACCGATAAGATTTAGTAAGGTTGATTTTCCACATCCAGAAGGTCCGCTTAAAAGAGTAAATTCCCCTTCTTCGATAGTTATATTGATATTATTGAGAGCATGAACTTCTCTTGGTTCATCTTTATAAAAATATTTATGCAAATTTTCTGTACGTATCATTTTTCAACCTTTATAACATCAACAGGATTTAGTTTTTTGATCTTTATTAGCGGGATTACAATGCTTAGTAACGATGCAACGATAATTGCGACAAAAGTACTTGTAAAGTAGTGCAGTTTGATAGTGCCGTATATAATAGATTCATATCCCCACATCTCCAATGCATCTGAAAAGGCACTAAAATCAAGTCCTACCATTTGCAAGTACAATAACAACCCTACTCCAAATATACTGCCAAATATATAACCTAAGATACCGACAATCAAAGCCTCTAATATAATTTGTAAACATATATACTTGTAATAATATCCCACACTCAGCATTATTCCAAACTCTCTTATGCGGTCTAAGACAGAAACATACATCACACCGAAAATCCCTACAAAAACTACAGCCATTACAATAACAAAGGTGATAGAATTAAATATCTGCATAACCTCCTGCATCTGTTTCATCATCGGTAAAAGATCTAAAAAACTTTTTACATCATAATAGTTACTGTATTTTCTCTTCAACTGCTGTGCTACCTGCTGATCTGATGCCATAATAGCTATCTGCGTTACCTGCTCAGCTTTCAATCCTAAAAGCTTTTGTATCTTGCTTTTATCGACAAAGATTGCTCGTGAATCAAACGATATGTTTGTCGTTTGAACAATGCCTCTTACTTTATAAGCTACAGAAACTATTTCACCATTTATATCTTGTGTAGAAAATACAACTTTTGAGCCAAGTTTTACTTTGAGTTTTTTTGCGAGTTCTATCCCTATGAGTGCCGAGTTTTTCTGCGTTTTCAATTCCCCTTCTTTTAAAAATTCTTCAAACTTTCCAAACTCTTTTTCCTTCTCTAAATCTATTCCAACAAGAGTTATAAAAGCCGATTTTCTGGCAGTAGAGAGCAGACCTTCCGTATCTACACGGGTGACTATCTTTTGCACTCCCTGTATCTTTGTCAGTTCTTGAACTAAGTTGGGATCCTGAATATTTTTCTTGATCTCTTTATCAATTAAATACTCTTTTGCAAAGAAGCTAATATCACCGCTGTATACACGTCTGTTTTTATCGATCATATTTTCAGACATTCCGTCATACAAACCTTGGATAGAGAGCATCATACTCATACTCACGGCTATCATCACAATAAGTAAGAATGTACGCGATATTCTTGCAAAAGAGTTTTTCCAGGCAAGCTGCATTACTACGTTAAACATGATGAGTTGCCTCGATTGGAGTAAATAGATTTACATAAATATACGGATAAAGAATACTCAGACAATTTAATATAAAAATAACTACAACATTCCAAAAAATTGTAAAAAGATTAAAATCAAATGGTATCTCATCCGAAACGACTCCATAATCTTTATACATCTCTGCAATCCCTTCGATAACAATAGGATTGATTGAGTAGTAGTAACATATATAAGCCCCTATAGGTATTGCGATCAGAAGTGCCAACACTGTTAAAATAAGTATCTCATACCATAGCAGTTGAAATATTTTTTTTCTTGAGAGTCCTATTGAGCGTAAAACTCCTATCTCTTTGATTCTTGCACTTACATTTATAAAGCCGTAGATCATGATTACAAAAAAGATCACAATCATAAAAATCCCCAAAGAGATGTAACCGAAAATAGAGTCAACCTCCATCGCTTCAACCATCGTCTCCATTAAGGTTTTCCACGTTACAGATTCCAGAGTATTATCGGAGAGTTTATTCACTATCTCTAAGTTGATGCGATCGACATCTTCAAGGTTCTCTACACTAACAACTAAGTAAGAAGCTTTATCTTGTGAGTAAAGTAATGTATCGAGATATTTTTTTGAGACAAATGTCGCACCGCCGTCAAATTCACCCATTCCAGTTTTAAAGATACCGCATAAATTAAAAATATCAGCTGCAAAAGAAGCATCGCTTCCGCTTCCGATAAATGAAAATTCATCCCCTATTTTTAAAGAGAGTTTTTTAACAAGATCCACACCCATATATGCGCATTTCCCACTCTCATCTGTCAGATAATTTCCTTCAGTCAGTGCCGATTTAAGCTCACTTATTTTCTCTTCTGCCCCTGGTTCAATTCCTACGACCAAAGATGCACTCGAATTGTTTTTGTAAGAGAGGAGTCCAAAAGTTTCATAACGTTCAGCGACATCTTTTACACCCTCAATAGTGATGATTTTATTTTTTAATTTTTGTACATCTTCTAAAAAATAATCATATCCGCCTTCGTCTCTATACCCTATTTTATATACCTGTATAGCAGATGTATATATCTTTAAAGAGTTTTGCAACATAGAGTTATGAGAACCGTCCATCATAGAGACGTAAACAATAAAAAGAATAGTTGAAAGGAGTGTCAGTATAAATGTAGTAATTGAGCGTGATTTATAATAAAGAATATTTTTCAGTGCTAAAGTGAACATAGATATATTCTACACTTTTTATCTAGAAAATCTCTTAAGTGCACTTTTTGTGAAGTATTCTTGCGAGATGTCAATATCATACGCCACCTTGTCTAAAATGATTTCCGTATACTGATCTTTTTTATCGGCAGGTTCAATACGCCAGTAAGTAGGGATGAAATACTTACCGTATTTTTTGACATCTTTATAGATAAAGTAGCGTACAACTTTCCCCTCTTCATCATAATAAGTATCTTTATTTGATGTATAGGTATTAATATCTATCTCTAAAACGATTTTTCCCCATACTACTGCGGCATCCTCTTTTGGTGTGAGTTCTAAAGTAGTAATATTATCTTTTTTTGCAAGAATCTTAGGGGTATAATCTTCTACAATTGAGCTTTGTTTAACTATGTCATCGTTACTGATATCACTTCCCATCCATTTTTGAAGCATCATAGAGGGAGGAATTTTTATAACTCTTTCAATTTTAGGGACATACTGCCACATCTGATTGTCCAGACTTAAAAATGTAATCCCCTTGTCCCTTGGAGGATAGGTTATTTTGACAAAACTTTTTTTATTGCCTTCAGCATAATTTTCAAGTTTTATCATTCTTTGGTGTGAGCGGGAAACCACTTTCATTGTCAATTCGATATAGATCGTACTTCCGCGCATATTTTCATCGAGTTTTTTAATAATATCTTCTGCTTCACTTCCAAACAATGAAAAGAAAAGTAAGGAAATAAGCAGTAACTGTTTCATCTTAAAATGCTATCCCTATATTTAATTCAGGATATGAACGATGACATTTTTCTGAAAGAACACATTTATCATAATATTCCATGGCATAGCCAAATGTAACATAGCTATTTTTTCGGGGAATATAACTAATCCCACCTCTTAATCCGTAAGAGAAAAAATCGTTTATAACTCCACCTCTTACCAATGTTTCACGAACAAACACCCCACCATAGGGTCTTATTTTTTTATCAAAATAAAAGAAATAACTTGAATATAAAGAGAACTCATCTAGCGAAGGACCCTTGCCAAACCATCTTCTGTATGCACTACCCGCTGCCAGATTGTCAACAACACAATATTCACCGCTAATCCCAGCAAAAGTATATGTTTCATTAAAGCTGGTGGCACTCCCTACTGTAATTCCAAGGTTGACATTCCCCTTACTATAAACATCACCCTTAACAACTGAGAGGAATAATGATAGTAAGAAGAAAATCCTCATCAAAACAGTAACTCCTCCGCTGCATCGGAATGCATTTCAACTTTTGGTGGTTTTGAGATATCACTAAAAAACTCTTTGTTTCCATCAATAGTTACTTCTGAAATTCCTTCAGGGACATCAAACTCTCTCTTGATCTGAGGGTAAAGTTCTAAAACTTTACCAAAAAAATGTCTAAATGCAGGAGCTGAGATTCTACCACCCGTTTCTCTTCTGTACATCGGTGTATTGTCATCATTTCCAAACCATACAATCGTCTCAATAGTTGGAGAATAGCCTGCAAACCATCCATCGACATTACTGTTTGTCGTTCCGGTTTTTCCTGCTAATTCAATTCCTCTAACTCTTGCCCCTCTACCTGTACCGTGCTGTACAACATCTCTTAATATTGTTGTCATTATAAAAGCCTGAGTAGTCGGAGAGACAACTTCCCTCTTGTCCTCTTTTTGGTAAATTTTTTCTTCATCTTTATAAATTGATGTAATTAGATGTGTCTCTACCTGTGTTCCGTAATTTGAAAACGACGAATAGTATTTTGCTAACTGCAATGGGGATATTGACATTGTTCCTAATGAAATTGAAAGATCATTTGGCAGATTTTCAATATTAAATTTTTTCAATTCTGAGATCAATTGAGGCAGTCCAATATCGTTTACAAGATTGATCGTTGCCAGATTTCTTGAGTGAATCAAAGCCTCTCTTAAAGTGATAAGCCCCTTATAGTTTTTCTCATAATTTTTCGGCTGCCACTTCATCTCTTCACCGTCTTTTTCATAATCGTATGTTTTTGCAATATCTACTAACTGTGTCGCACCAGAATACCCAAGGTTAAGAGCCACTTGATATATAAAGGGTTTAAATGCAGAACCCGGCTGACGACGTCCTTGCGTAGCACGGTTATAAGACGAGACTTTATAATCAACAGAACCAACCAATGCCAAAATGTCTCCGCTGCTTGGTTCAATTGAAACTATTGCCCCATTTACTTTTGAAATATTTATATCTTTTGCCAATAAAACTTGGTCTTCACCCTCTTTTTGTTGTGGAGGATATTTCTCTTCATTCTCTTTATACTTCTCAACTCTTTGTAAAAATTTATCGTATGCGAATGTTAATGACTCTTTTGCTGCACTTTGAAGTTTAAGGTCAATTGTCGTATAAATTTCATAGCCACCTGTTTTGAAGTCCGTTATCCCTAAATCACGCATCCTACGTGCTACTTCATCTACAATAAACGGTGCTTTGTTTTGTGTCAATGTATCATCATAAACAATAGGGTTTTCAGCAAGTGCCTTCTCGTATGTCTCATCATCAATCCATCCAAGAACATGCATTCTCGTTACAACTCTGTTTGCACGTCCCATTGAAATCTCATAATTTTTTGTCGGTGCATATGATGAAGGTGCTTTTGGAAGTCCTACAAGTATAGCTATCTCTTTAAGAGTTAGTTCACTGAGTTTTTTATGAAAATAACCGTCCGCTGCTGTTTTAACTCCATAGTACCCATGCCCGAAATAAATTTCGTTTAGATATCTCTCTAAGATCTGCTCTTTTGTCAGCACTTTTTCTATTTTTATTGCATAGATCGCTTCTTTAATCTTACGAGAAAGTTTTTTCTCACGTGTTAACAGTACATTTTTTACCAACTGCTGTGTAATTGTACTTGCACCCTCTACTGCATGTCCAGCTTTAATAACTTTTATAGCAGCACGAAATATTGCATCTATATTAACTCCTGGATGCTCAAAAAAAGTTGTATCTTCAATTGCTACAAGTGCTTCTATTACACGAGGAGGAATTTCACTAAACGATGCATAATAACGATGTTTTTCATCAAAAATGTTTGCTATTTTTTCACCGTCTTTATCATAAATCCTCGTTGTTTGTGCAGGTTTATAGTCTACTAATTCAGATACATCGTAGTTAAATTTTATATAGTAATAACCAAACACTACAAACGGCGATAAAAATCCTAAAATAAAAAGTGTAATTATTATTTTTTTTATCATTTCCTGTATTCCCTGTTTGCAAAATTTGCTTCAATTAATGTTTTTGTGTATTCATTTTGTGGATTGTTAACTACATCAGCCATTTTACCACATTCAACTAATTTCCCCAACTTGATAACACATATATCTTCACATAAATTTTGTGCAGAAGTGATATCGTGAGTTACAAATAACATTTTAAAGTTCTCTTTTTTTTGTAACTCTTTGAGGAGCTCTATTATATTTACTCTGGTTTGTGGATCAAGCGCTGTGGTCGGTTCGTCAAGGAGTAAAAGTTTTGGCTTTTGACTGATTGCAATGGCGATCACTACACGCTGTAACTGCCCGCCCGAAAGTTCCGGAGGATATCGATCTAATAAAGCCAAATCTAATCCAAGTTCATCGAAAAGCTGCTCTATCCTCTTCTCTGGAGCAAAAAACTGTTTTTTTATTTTTGTCAGTGGTGAGAGTGCCGTAAAAGGGTTTTGTACCACTAGGGCAACATCACCTTCTCTTCCAATCTTTACTTCACTGTCTATTTCTATTTCCGATTTCATACCGGCAGGAAGAAGCTCTAAAAGAGCTTTCAGTGTTAAGCTTTTACCGCTGCCGCTTTGTCCAACTAAAGCTAAAGATTTGTTAACGTCAAACGAAAGTTCTACCAAACGTTTTTGCTGATAATCGATCGTAAGCTTTCTAATTTTCACCAGCCACCTCATTATGGATCATTGTACAAACTCTTCTAAAATCTTCACTGCTCTCACCCAATCTTGCAATAACTCTTAAAATTGCACTCTTCACTGTCGGCTGACGAATAGCTCCAATGCTATACCCCTTTGTTAAAAGCTTATTTTTAATCTCTATCACCTTACGGTTATCCCCTATTATAATAGGAACAATTAAACCATCGATATCAAGATTTAGTTCCTCTTTTACAATTGCTTGACGCTTTTGGATCTCTATTTTTAAAAACTCTTTATTTTCTATGATATATTGAAGTGCCTTATGCCCTAAAAGAGTATCATATAAAGATAGTGATGTTGCATAGATAAGAGGTTTTGCACGATTTATCAAATACTCATTAATATGCTTAGACGATAAGATATATGCACCGAAGCTTCCGTATGCTTTTCCCAAAGTTCCCATTTTAATATGGTTCGGTTTGATCTCAATCTCATAGAGATCATATACGCCCATTAAATTTTCACCTACTACACCGCTGCTGTGTGCTTCATCTACGATTAAAATTGCGTTATATTGATCGCATAGTGAAAAAACTTCTTGTGGACAAAGGTCACCGTCCATAGAATAGATTCCCTCAACAGCTACAATATTTCTCTTTGCCGTTGAATTTTTTAACAGTGCCTCAAGTTCTGCCATATCATTATGCTTAAAAAAGCTAACATTGACATCTTCTAAGTCGGTAGCCAATACACCTGAAGCATGATAGAGTTCATCCATAAACAGCATATCACCCTTGCGTACTAGTGATTCTATCAAAGCGATATTTGCATTGAAACCGCTTCCGACTACTACAGCCGATTCAAAGCCGTTCACTTCACACAATGCATCTTCAAAATTTTTATGTATTTGGTGATAACCATTGACCAACAAAGATGCTTTTGAACTGTTTACATCTAAAGCATCTATAATACTGCAAGTTTCTCTATGAAGCTCTTTGTTGTGTGCTAATCCGAGATAATCGTTTGATGCAAAATCTTTAAACTGATAATTTAAAACTTCACGCGTCCTATAACGTCCTGAACGTTTTAATGCTTTAAGTTCATTTTCGTAAAAACTCATTTACAAACTACTTGATTTCTACCATTTTCTTTTGCTGTATATAGTGCCTCATCAACCCTTGTTAAAAGGTGATCGGCATCTTCGCCCTGTATATATTCCGTTACACCAAAACTCATTGTAATCGGTAAAATAACTTTATGTTCTTCGACACGTTTTCTGATTTTTTCTGCTAGCTTTTCTGCTTTATTACGATCAGCATACGGTACAATTATAATAAACTCTTCCCCACCGAGTCTACAGAATATATCTGCCTCTCTAATCATGCTACTTATTAATGCCGTATACTCAACTAAAACATTATCACCTACACCGTGACCATGTTTATCGTTCACTTTTTTAAAGTGATCTATATCGATCATTATAAGAGATAGAGGAAATTTATAACGTTTTGCCAGAGATATGTTTTCCTCTATTTTTGCATTGTAAAAACGTCTGTTACCGATATTTGTCAGTGCGTCTGTAATCGTTAATTTTTCAAGTTCAAGTTTATACTTTTCTTCTCTTGTCACATCACTAAAAACAACACTGTAATACCCTTTTTCAGGAGATATGAGTGAAATCCCGACTGTAAAATAATAAAGTTGATCATTATATTTCACTTTTACTTTATTTGTTTTGTCTTTATTACTGAGAATATAATCAACCCAGTTCTTATCTCCCATTTGCTTGCTTACATATCCCTCTTCATAAATAAACAATTCACAAATACAATGATATTTTTTTCTAAACTCTTCTAAAGTTTTTTCTTTATTAAAATATTTAAAAAATGCCTTATTAACATCTATAATATTTTTCTTGTCATTTATAATCACAATATTTGTAGATGAATCTATGATGTTTTTAATATAAGACTTTTGTTTAGCTAAAACATAAAAAAGGATAATATTGATTATCCCCGCAATCATTAAAATACCTATAAACCCAATTGCCACCCATTTAAAAACAAAAAAATCTTCATCAGCACTAGAAATAGTATTTAATGGCTTAAACATAATATAATAACCTAAAGTTGTCCCATCAAAAGCTGTAAGCGGGAAGTTTGTTATTATATATCCGTTTTCTATCTTATATTCTTGGGAAAAGTATTTTTCTAAACCCTCTTTTTGCAGATATTCCATTTTATCCTGCGGTGCAGCGAAGTTTGCGACATAATGTCCATCCAAAAATTTTTCTGTAAAAGGGTATTGGAGTTTTTGTGTGTGCTCTTTATTCAGCACTACCACCGAGTCTATGTTAAACTTTTTTAATGTAAGTGCAATAGAATTAAAATGGGAAATAAGTTCTAAAATTCCAACTATTTTTCCATTTTCAAGCACAGGGATTAAGGCTTTAATCGCAACTGCAAACTTTCCTGAACTTATAGTATAGACTACTTCTTTCGTTCGAAGCACTTCAAGCATGTCGGGTCGAACACGTTTTAAGTTATCCCCTCGTTTGTTTGTCCAGCTTCTATACACAGAATTAAGCTTATTATCGACGATATTCACCCAAATATTTTTGTATTCGGTCTCTTCTCTTAATCTTTTAACAAGCTTTTTATAAAATGTATCATTAATCGATCGATATTTCAAATTCTCAACAAAAGTTTTGTCTTGGACTAGTACTAAACCGATTGCTATAGTTGCTTTCTGCTTCTCATAGATCATTTGAGCTACACGTGCTTTCATATTGCCTGCTTGTTGCTCGTAATTTCCAAGCCTCATGGTATCTCTTTTCTGATCTACATATTGAAAATAATAAAATGAGAATATGACTAAAAGTACAACAAAGAATGACAATATAATATATATGGTTCTATTATTAAAAATGTTCATCTATATAAACCTTTGCAATACTTCTACACTGAGTCCCATTGCCGTGCTTTCATATCCACGGACCTCTTTTATATATGACTTACAAAAACCTTCCACCATACAAGCACCAGCTTTACCACGCCACTCACCGCGTTGAAGATACGCATCTAAATCATTTTGATCGAATTCTGCAAAAATATAGTCCGTTTTTGAGATATCAATTATTTTTTGCTTTTGTGAATGGTAGATCATACATGTGATAATACTCGTAATATTTCCACTTTGTGTCATTAAAATATTACGAGCATCATCAACACATTTTGCTTTTCTTAAAATTTGATTTTGAGAAGTAACAACGGTATCAGCAACTAAAAGAGGGTAGTCTTCAATTCCGAAAGCTTTATAGTTGGTTTCATACTTTCCTAAAGTAGCTTGATATACGAAGTTTTTTGGAGAAGTTGCGACAATAGTTTCTTCATCAAACTCGACACTCTCTTGAACAAAGTCAATTCCTGCTTCACGCAGTAATAGTGCACGAGTCTCAGATGAAGAAGCTAGTCTAATAGGCATTTCTAAGAGTTACCCCTAAATAGATTGCGATTAGACCTAAAATAATATTTACAGGAACCATATATTTTCCGATAAGTTCTAATGCTTTTTTAGCACCAGCCATATCTCCTGCATCAAGAAGTTTTTGCGCTTTATTACGTCTTAGGATCATAGCACCTAAATTTACAGCCATTACCATCCAAATAACCTCTTTTACATGCACAAGATTATAGATATACATCGCATAATCGTCAATAACGTTACCGTTAAGATCAACGGCAGCCGCACGAAAGCCGAGTCCTACTGCCATAATTACGGCAGTGATAATAAGTATTATAACAAAAGGAGAAACAATTGCAAATAATCTTTTTAAACCGTGTGCAACTCTCGGGAGTCTCTGAGCAGGCTCAAGCTCCATAAATGAATGGTGTGCGGCAAAACGCATTGCAACCATACCACCAACCCACACTACGGCACTTAAAATATGTAAAAAAACTATAATCGTTTTATATTCTGCAAAAAGTTCTACTAAAAATGCTTTCATTACCCTAATACCTCTTGAATATATTTTAATGATGCCTCTTTAGCTTCCGGCACTTTCGTAGTATCTTTTCCACCCGCTTGTGCAAAATCTGGACGGCCACCGCCGCCACCGCCTAAAATAGGAGCGATTTGTTTAATCCAGTCACCTGCTTTAGCACTACAATCTTTCACACCTGCAGCGATAAGTACTTTATCCCCTTTGATCTGGAAAAGCATTGCAGCTACTTGATCGTGAGCATTTTTCAACTCATCGATTTTCTCTTTGATATCACCGCTTGGAAGCTCGTCTACAATAACAGTTACACCATTAATCTCGTTTGCTGTAATCTCAACTTTTGCAGCTTCTTGTGCCTCTTTTACTTCAAGTTTCAACTCTTCGATGTTTGATTTTAGTCTGTTAATTCCAGCTAATACATCAAGATTTTTTACTTCCATCTCTACACGTTTAAGAAGCATTCTTTGCTCACAGAAATAATCGTATGCAGCTTTACCACATACCGCTTCAATACGTCTTACGCCGGCACTAACACCGCTTTCTTTTGTGATGATGAAGCTTCCGATATTTGCAGTATTGTCAACGTGAACACCGCCACAGAACTCAACACTTGCTTTATCGAAACTAACTACACGTACTTCATCACCGTATTTTTCACCAAACTGGCTTTTTGCACCAGAATTTTTTGCTTCTTCAATAGGTAAAACTTCTGTTTTTCTTTCAATTCCGCGAGCAATCAGAGCATTTACACGTTGCTCAATTTCAGCTAGTTCGTTATGCTCAACCGCTTTTGGATGTGAAAAGTCAAAACGTAGACGGTTTGCCTCGTTAAGTGAACCCGCTTGAGAAATATGATCACCAAGTACATCGTAAAGCACTGCATGAAGTAAGTGTGTCGCAGAGTGATGTTTTATGATCTCGTTTCTTGAAATATCTACATGTGAATCAACAACCATACCAACACTTAGATCTTTTTTCACTTCTATTGCCGAAAGATTCAGATCAAAGAATTTTTTCGTATCAGTCACAGTAGCAAACTCTTCAAGTACACCGCTATCTCCACATTGTCCACCGCTCTCTGCATAAAAAGGTGTGATATCTAAAAATACCCATCCTTTCTCACCAGCTTTAAGTGTATCAACCCTATGGAACTCTTCGTTTAAAAGAGCTTTTATTTCACCAGAGTGTTCTGTAAAGTCATATCCTACGAAAACATTCTCGCCGAACTCTTCGATCAGTGCTTTAAAGTCTCCGTGAACAGCTTCGTCACCACTGCCTTTCCAAGCAGCTTTAGCACGTTGTTTTTGCTCTTGCATTAAAGATTCAAATTTCTCAGTGTCTAGTTTTAAATCTTTTTCACGAAGCATATCTTCCGTTAAGTCTAACGGGAAACCGAAAGTATCGTAAAGTTTAAATGCAACTTCGCCTGAGAAGATATCTTTTGTATCTTCAAGCTCTTTTTCAAACAGTGCAATCCCGCTCTCGATAGTTTTGAAAAATCTTGCTTCTTCTAGTTCGATCTGCTCTTTTACAACTTCAGCTTTTGCCTCTAAATAGTCATATTGACCTTTCATAAGGCTCACTAGAGTATCTACAACTTTGTACATAAATGGCTCTCTAAAGCCTAATAGATACCCATGTCTTACAGCACGGCGAAGGATTCTACGAAGTACATATCCGCGCCCTTCATTTGAAAAGTTTACACCTTGAGCAAGTAAAAACACAGTCGTTCTGATATGGTCAGCGATAACACGATAACTCGCTCCCGTAGCATATTCGTACTCTTTAGAGATAAGCTCTTCAACTTTTCTAATTAACGGCATAAAGAGGCTTGAACCGTAGTTAGAAAGTGCACCCTCTTTAATTGCTACAACACGCTCCAGTCCCATACCCGTATCAATTGACGGTTTTGGAAGCGGAGTCATAGTACCATCAGCTGAGCGCTCATACTGCATGAAAACCAAATTCCAGATCTCTAAGAATCTGTCACCGTCTCCACCCATGTAGTCTTCAGGACCGCTAAAATGCTCAGCACCTTGGTCATAAAAAATCTCACTACACGGTCCACACGGTCCAGTATCACCCATTTGCCAAAAATTATCTTTGTCGCCTAGACGCATAATGCGATCTTTAGCTACGTACTTTTGCCAGATCTCTTCAGCTTCATCATCACTTTCGTGTACTGTAACCCATAATTTTTCCACAGGCAGTTCTAAAACTTCAGTAATAAACTCCCAAGAGTATGCGATAACTTCCTCTTTGAAATAATCACCAAAGCTAAAGTTCCCCAGCATTTCAAAGAAAGTATGGTGTCTTGCCGTATGACCAACGTTTTCTAAGTCGTTATGTTTTCCACCTGCACGGATACATGTCTGGCATGATGTTGCACGAGGGTTTTCAGGAACTGGAACTTCACCCGTAAAAATATTTTTAAACGGCACCATTCCTGCGTTGTTAAAAAGAAGCGTAGCATCATCTGGCACTAAAGGTGCAGAAGCTACTCTTTCGTGTTGTTTCGATTCAAAAAATTTAAGAAACTCTTCTCTAATATCCATTTATGTACTCTTTTTATAAAATTGTGCGATTATATCTAAAAATCCCTAAAATTTAGCTCATCTTTGATATTTAGGGCTTTATAGTGCCTTTCAAAAATCTCTGCAGCTATACCGTTTTCACTGCGTAAAAATTGCTTATTCTGATCTAAAATCGGAGTAGTTTTATACCCGCATGAAGGTGATTTCGATTTTAAAACGATAGCATCGACATCTTTATTTTTCATCATAAATGTTTTAATCTCTTTTTCTAGAAGTTCTGTTACATCCCTGTTTGTTTCATCCGTTATTACCCTTTTTACCCCATTAACTTCTATAACACTGATTCTCTCTCTAGGGGTACCAAATATTGGTGCTTCAGGACAAAATGGAATGATTTCATACTCCCTAAAGTGTTCTAAAAGAGAGTCTATTTTCTTTGTTTTTCCATCGTAACGACAAAACTCACCTAACAAACATGCCGAAATAATTACTTTTTTCTTCATCTTTACACCTAAATCACAATTTTTTCTGCTATTATCTTGGAATGATTTCTTTTGAACCTTTTATAAAAAAAACAGTATCGGTACAAAAAACTCTCACCAACGTTACCAAAGAAAAAAATATTAGCATAAAAAGTATTGACTTTACACTTGAAACGTATGATACACGTATTCGACGTAAAGGTGTGGAAAAAGATCTGCTTCTAGAAGATACTGTCGACATAGATCAAGAGATATTACTCGATAAAAACGTAAGAATTTACCAACGCTACGATATAAAAATATTCCCGTCTGATTTGGATACAAGCACTTATAAAATAAACTTAGCCGCAAACAAACAGAAAACAAAAGTCATTGCGGTTATAAAAGCAGGAAGTGTATTTGCCAAAGATGATAATTTAGTCCAAAAACTCTTAAATGAGATCTGGCATAAGAAACTCTCTGCAGGCTTTTTAGTTGGTATTTTTGAGACAGGGTTGCAACAACAGTTAGAAAAATTGGTTCAAATTTTACCTTATGGTAAAAAACTTTCAAAAGATGTAAAATTTAGTGTAGCCACAGGGATTGACCCGCTCGTTCCAAACAATGGGAAACTTGAAAAACTCTATCTACTTAAAAAAACTGGTGAAAAAAATTATATAGACGGCGTCAAAACTGGGGAGTTAATACTTCGCTATACAAAACCAAAAAATGGCCATGGCGGTCGTTCTTGTGATGGTATTTACATTCCTGAGACTCAAGCTCAAGACTTTACAATCCCGGCAGTAGATGAGAGTGTAATTCTCAAAGAAAACGATGAATCTATAGAGTTTTATGCTAACGATAACGGTTTTGTCGAATATGATAACAACTCATTGAAAATATCTAAAACAGTCCAACTCGAAGGTGCCTGCCAGAAAACAACAGGCAATTTGGATGCAAAAGATCTTAACGATGAAATCAGTGTTGACATTAAACATAACAGAGAAGCATATGATGATGCAATCGGAGCAGGTGTAAAAGTCGATGTAAAAGATTTAATTGTTGACGGAAGTATCGGAGCAAACGTCCAAATTGCCGCACAAAGCTTAAAAATCGATGCACAGACACATCAAAAAACAACTCTTGCAGTTACTGATAAAGCCAATATAAAACTTCATAGAGGCGACCTTATTACAGACCATGCAGAAGTTGAAATTTTAGAAACAGGAAAAATCAAAGCAAATAAATCTATCCATGTTAAAAAAGTTATCGGTGGAGAGCTTATTGCTCCTAAAGTTTATATTGACGAGCTTGTTTCCAATGCCAAAGTGATAGCTTCTGAACTTATCGAGATCAAAAGTATCAGAGGCTCTAACAATACTTTAATCATCAGTCCTAACAAAGTTGAAGCTTATCACAAAAAAAGAGAACAGCTTGAAGAAGAGATTAAAAACCATCAAGAAGAGTATGAAGAAGAGGTTGCTTTCCTGCAGAAAAAAACAAAAGAGCATTCAGAACAAATCGATAGAATAAAGACATTTCAAAAACGTATTATTGCAGCACAGTCAAGCGGTAAAACACCTACCAAACAAGATATGATTCGGGTAAAAGAGTATAAAAGAAAAGCTCAAGAACTGCAAGACAGACAAGATGGACTCAAAGACAAAGAAAAAGCTATAGCTGAGTTAAAACGTGAGCTTGACAAATTACTAGAGCAAGATTTACACGCTCAAATTAGAACGCAGTCTCTTTATGATGGGCATACAAAAGTAATATTTGTCGATCCTCAATATGGTGAGGAAATTGTCTTTATGCCGCAAGGGAAAGTTGAAGTTATTTCCCTTGAACTCGACAAGAAAGAAAATAGGGTAATTAAAACCTAACAGATTACAATTGACTTAATCTCTGTCATCTCTTCAATCGCAAATCTTGGACCTTCACGTCCAACACCACTTAACTTGACACCACCGTATGGCTGAATATCAAAACGAAGTGTCGGCATATCGTTAATAATTATTCCACCAGCATCAAGTTCATCGATTGCACGATTTGTAATAGTTAAATCATTTGTAAACACTGAGAATTGTAGTCCGTAAGGAGAGTTGTTCATTCTCGGCAATGCATCATCAAAACCGTTTATCCTCACAAGTGAAACGATTGGAGCAAATACCTCTTCACATACAATTGCCATATCGTCATGTACTTCCGTCATGACACATGGATAAAAGATACGCCCTTCACGATGTGGAGGCAACATAGGTACAGCACCCTCTTCTATAGCTGATTCTACCCAGTTCATAGCACGATCACACGCATCGTCATCAATAAGCGGTCCCATAAATGTTTCATCTTCATAAGGAGAGCCCACTTTGAGTTTTTTCGTTTCCTCTGCCATAAGCTGTGCAAACTCATCATATACGGCATCATCAACATAAATTCTCTGCAGCGAGATACATACCTGTCCAGAATTAACAAATGCACCAAGTGCACATCTTTGAGCAGCCAACGCAAGATCTGCCGTTTTTTCAATAAATGTAGCAGCATTACCGCCAAGCTCAAGTCCAACTTTTTTAATCCCTGCGCTTTTTGTAATAATGTTTCCTACAGGGACACTACCAGTAAAACTTATAACTCTTGGTATTTCTGAAGTGATAAGTGCACTTCCAACCTCAGCATCACCATATACAACACTTAAGGCATCTTTGATCGCATATTCACTCTCTACAAAAAGTTTAGCAAACTTATAAGCTGTTAGCGGTGCTTCCGGCGTCGGTTTTAAAACAACAGCATTTCCAGCAACTAGAGCTGGTCCTAGTTTATGTGCTACCAGATTTAACGGGAAGTTAAAAGGTGTAATTGCTACAACAACACCTACAGGTTCACGGCGAAATAGTGCAAGTGTTTTTTTACCACTGTTCATTGCATCTGTATTGATAGTCTCGCCATGCATTGTTCTCATTGTCTCAGCTGAAAGAGTAAGTGTTTCTATACAACGATCAACTTCAACGCGGGCAAATGCTATAGGCTTTCCAACTTCATCAGTAATTGTTTTAGCTATATCTTCTTTTTGTTCTTTTAATTTGCTCACAACATCTAAAATCCAGTTGCATCTTTGAGAGAGAGTCGAAAGTTTTGCAGCTTTTGCTGCTTCTTGAGCTATTTGAAGTGCTTTGTTAGCATCTTCGGCATCACAAACCGGAGACTTTGAAACTATCTCACCATTATATGGTGATTTTCTTTCGTTAAAACTATTTTTTGTGGCTTCTTTAGAGCCGAAAAATATTTTTGCTTCCATCTGATTCCCTTTGATATAATGAAAAAATTATACCATTAAGAATTAAATAGAAGCTTGTGAACTACCAGCCTCTAATAGCTGTATGGCAAGCTACACAGTCGTTTAAAACCTTTCCATATTTTTCAGTCGCCGTTGTAAATTCGTCATTTTCGATTGCTTTTTTCAAAATTACTAAATCTTCCCCAAGATTATTTGTAATATTTTGCGTCACACGCACTTTTTTATTATTTGGAATAAATGTCGTTACATCAACTTTTTTAAAAATTGCATCAGAGTTTTGTAGAGTTTCAATACCTTGAATAATATCTTGTTTTGAATTATACATAAAACCTTTTTGTACTTGTTCCATACCTTTTTCCATTAACTGCATTGTCGCTGTAATCGTAGTATCAGCCGCAAAAGTTGCAACAGAAGTCAAAGCCAATGCCAACATTAATTTTTTCATTCAATATCCTTATTAATTACCTTTCCTAAATATTACTGACTTAACAATTAAAAGTTTATAAAGTTATGTTTTCCACTAATGATAGTTCGTTTGGAGTTACAACAACAGCGTCAAAAACAAAGTCACTGTCCAAATTATGTTTTTTCATATATACCTGAGCTGTTTTTATAACTCGAGAGAGCTTTTGATGAGTTATATTATATATAGCACTGTCATAATCTTCACCGCTTTTTACTTCAACAAAATGCAAAACAGAATCTTTCTGAACAATAATGTCAATTTCACCAAAACGGCTATAAAAGTTTTGTTCTATAATTTCATATCCTGCTTCATATAAAAAATCTACAGCTTTTTTTTCAGCTATATTCCCTTTTTCCCTACTCATCATATAACCTTTAATTCTTAACTAAGATCAAAAACTTAAGTCTTTAACTATTAGTTATTGCTATACTGAAATATTTTAATACGGAGGATTGCCATGTGTAAATTTAAATCCTTATGTCTATTATACCCGATCCTATTTCCTTTAGGTCTTTGTGCAGAACATCATAGTCCGCAGGAGTTAATGGACGAAGCAAACTGTATGCGCTGTCATGCAATAACTGACTTCAAAGCACGAAAGGAGAAGGTAAACAGCTTTAAAAAATTACACCATCAAGTGAAAGTGTGTGCAGATAATAATTTTGCAGGCTGGTTTGAAGAGGACGTACAAAGCGTCTCTTCATATTTAAATGGAAACTACTACAAGTTTCAACTCAAAGAGTCAAAACTTTCTAGTGGCAAGGAAGCACTTCAACCTTAATAGACTTGAATGCTGCAGTTAAGATCAATTCATCTCTTGCATCACCGAAGAGGTTATTGATCTTAGATTTTGCATGGTGAAATGTACAAAACAGTGTATTTGGTTTAATTTTGTCTGTAATTTTAATCGTTAACGGTGTTGTTTCACCAAACTCACTTTTTAACACCACTTTTTCAGTTGGGAAATCAGCCGCATCAGCTTCACTCACAAGTAAAATATCTTCATCGTATCTGTCATTCAGTTTATCTGAACGTTTTGTTTGAGCAGCATTGTTGTAGTGAGCCAATGTTCTACCAGTTGTTAAATAATATCCTTTTAGTTTGTTATCAAGGATCTCTTGAACCATATTACGCGGTTCATATTGTTTATATTTAAAATGCCCGTAACCATCTTCCGTTCTGAAATCCAGTTGGTGAAGAATCGGAGTATCTTCTGTATGAACAGGCCATTGAAGTCCGCGTTTACGGTGTTTTTCAAGCCTATGATAATCAGCTCCGCTAAAACGTCTATAAGCAACTTCACGCACCTCATCCCAGACATCTTGAGAAGTTTTATAGTCAGCCGAACCACCCATCTTATTATCTAAGATTTGTAAAACTTCCCAGTCATCAGGAAGATCAGATTTTACAAGAGGTTGAGAAAGATGAAGTCTTCTCATAGCATTTACATATACACCCGTTTTTTCATACGCAGATTTTACACCTACTACAATATCTGCACGACTTGCAACATCCGTCATAAACAACTCTTGTACAAACAGAAGTTCTAATTCGTTAAAGGCTTTGTCTATTTTATTGAGGTTTGGATGGATATGTGTTAAATCCTCACCTATATTCAGAACAGCTTTCAGACGTCCTTCCAGCATCTCATCAACAAGCTGCGGTGTCATTAAACCTACTTCTTTTGGCGTTTGATAATCCGGATCGTAATATGGAAGCATACCCATATCACACGTTCCTTGAACATTGTTTTGTCCACGTAAAGGCATAAGTCCAGCACCGCTTTTTCCGACATTACCAGTCATTAGTGCCAAGTGAGTAATTGCCATTACAGCGTATGAACCATCAAGGTGTTCGGTAATACCAAGTCCCCAGAAGATCATAGATTTTTTCAGAGCATACTCGCGAGCAACTTTTCTGATCATCTTCGCCATATACTCATACCCTTCGATCTCTTCGAAGAATTCAGGTTTTGCATACGGATCGTTTAGAATCTTCTCTTTAAACTCTAAGAACCCTTTTGTACGATCTCCTATAAAATGCTCATCGTAAAGCTCTTCATCGATAATAGTGTATGCAAGCATATTTAGAACCATCAAGTTTGATTCATGAGGAATAATCGCTTTATATTTAGCGAAACGGTGCAGTTTAATCTCACGCACGTCAAATACGGCCAGGTTGTCATTTTCGCGAGCCACATCTAAGATACGGTTCGAGATAATCGGATGAGCTTCTGTCGTATTTGAACCTATTACGATCATAAATTCAACATTATAGATATCGTTATACGGGTTCGTTGCAGCACCCTCACCTATTGTTGCACGCATCCCTTTGAGTGATGGTGAGTGACAAACACGGGCACAGTTATCTACGTGTGGTGAATTTAGCGTATGACGCGTAAACTTTTGGAAAAGATATGATGATTCACAAGAAGTTCTTGCACCTCCGATAGATGCTACAGATTTTCTTCCGTACTTTTCTTGAATCTCTTGTAGTTTCATTGCACATGCTGTAGTTGCAGCGTCTAGATCACATTCATACCAAGTGTCATCAAACTCTTTAAGTGCTGAAACTACAGCATCTTTAATCGCAGGATTTTTCTCTAAGAAGCTTTTTCTAATACGTGGAATACGTAATCTATCCTCAGCATCCACAAAATCGTAGCCATATTTCCCTTTAATACACAGTTTCCCTTGAGAAACCACACCGTCTGGATGAGCGAATATTTTTACAATCTTATTTTCATTTGTATCCACATTGGCTGCTATATCACAACCTACACCACAATATGTACAAACACTATCTATTGTTTCAATGTTTTCCATAAATTTTTCCCCGTATCATATTCAAAATTTTTAGGTTTAATCCCTATTACTAGGCTCTAAGAAATCATTTCCTTGAGAATTAAATCTAAAAATTTTCTTTGCAAAAATTTTGATACAACTAGCTGTGGAAGTTTACAATTGTTTCTCTTAAGTACACCTCTAAGAATTGAAACCTTTTTTCCCCTCAACCATTTCTAAGGAAACAAAAAGAATATAATTTTTTTCAATAATTTTTTGATACAATTGCCGCATGAAAAAGATATTTTTAATACTTTTTACTTTCGTTATATTCATAATTATAACTATATTTTTCTATTTTCGATATGAAAGTAAAGAGGAAAAACTTAACCATATTTTTGACCAAATCTCTTCTGAGCTAAATGCACAGCTCCGAGTTAATCAACTTGGAGCATTGGAATTTGCTCTTGTTCTTTCCCAAAACAGTGCACTTGTGGATGCATTAGATAATGATGATGAAGATGAGGGTTATCGTATACTTTCTACTATTACAAATGCGATAGAACAATATACACACAAACATGTGCGCTCACAAGTTATTACTGCTGACTATCTTATCTTTGCTCGAAGCTGGGATACAGTTTATGCAGGGATGCCGCTTGGAAACTATAGAACAGATTTAAATTATTTTAAAACACATAATACACCAAGAACATCTATAGAGGTTGGTAGACGTTTAGGATTTAAAGCAACCGTACCTATCTATAAAGACAAGAGCTTATTGGGTTTTGTAGAAGTAATTGACTTTTTTGAACCGATGACTGAACTATTTCGGACACAAGGGATTGACCTTTATGTATTGATGGATGACAAATACTTTAAAACAGCTATTTTTATGCAAGAAAATCAGACCATTAATAAATACATCATTGCAAATACAAACTATAATGCAAACTATCTAAATGTTTTAAACTCTATCGACTTTAAAACATTAAAAGCAAATAGAATGCTCTATAGCAAGGGTCTTCATATCTTTTATGAAAGCATGAAAAATGGAGCCGGAGATACGATAGGTGCTTTTTTATTCGTATTGCCAAACAAATATTTAGATTATTTTAATGATCCAGAAGATGATATATCGTTTTTGATCAATGTAACCAGGAGTACATTATATAAAGTTGAAAAGACAAAATATTATAAAAATGACATGTTTACTGACTATACTCCAAAAGAACTTCTTTTATTACAAAGCACAATCTCTGATGAAGATAAAAAGAGATATACTCAAGAGACGTATAAAAAACTTGCAACTTATTCAAAGGATGAGCTGATACAGCTTTTATTAACAAATAAAATTCAACATAAAATAGATGGAAAAATAAAATGAAAATTTTACTACTAGAAGATGAATACTCTTTACGAATCAGTATTAACGAGTTCTTGGAAGATTTAGGATATAACGTAGATTGTTTTATGGACGGATTTGAAGCATACAGCGCAATTCATGAAAAAACCTATGATCTCCTTTTACTAGACGTGAATGTCCCTTCTATGAATGGTTTTGAATTACTTGAAAACCTTCGAAAAAGCGATAAGAGAATTCCTACTATTTTTCTAACAGCAATGACAGATATCAGAAGTCTTAAAGAGGGATATGAAAGAGGATGTTGCGATTATATTCGTAAACCTTTTGACTTAGAAGAACTAGAAGTACGCATTAACCAGGCATGTAAAAGTTTTTATGCAGATAATGCTGATATGGTTGATCTTGGACACAACACTTTATATGATATGACTAAAGAGCAATTATTTGTCAATAAACAAGAAGTAGTACTGCGTAAAACAGAAAACGATCTTTTAAAAGTGCTTATCAAACATAAGAATGCTGTGGTTTCAATAGATATGTTTCAAGACGAAGTATGGGGTGAATATGTTGAACCTGCTACCATACGGGTACAGCTTAAAAATCTTCGTCAGAAACTTCCTGATGGAATTATAGTAAATAGACGTGGTGTAGGATATATCATTGAACGAAAATAGATACGCTATACAAAATGCTTTCTTTTATACATCATTAATTGCTATTATTCTTATAGCGCCTCTTTTGATATATCTTATATATATGAAAAATATCTATTCTATTCAAAACGAAATTTTTTTAAAAGAGAAATCGCTTCTTATTATAAAGTCAATGGAAGAATTTGACCAAAATGAAGTCTATTTTGAATACCCGCGCTTTAAGACATTAAAATCAGGTTTATATGATTCACGATTCAAACCTGTATTTACACTTATTGAGACAAACTTGCCTGCGTTTAAAAATGGATACTATGTTGAGGATTCTCAAGCATATTTAACAATTCAACTACCAAAATCAAGATATTTTGGTGCAGAATATCTCATACTGACAAATAAGATTTCCTATGCAACTTTATATATGAATATTGCTGTTATTCTCTTATCAATTACACTTCTTGTATTTTTACTCAGTAAGCTTTTTCTCAACCGTTTTGCCGAACCTTTTAAAGCACTCAATGAACAGCTAGATAATTTTATTAAAGACTCTATTCATGAGATTAACACCCCTTTGTCAATTATCAACGTTAACATAGATCTTTATAATAGAAAAAACTCTTCAAACAAATATTTTCAAAGAATTAAAGCAGCGACAAAAGTACTCTCCAATATTTATGACGATATGGACTACCTTATTAAATACAACCGTCTGGAGTATGTTGATGAAGAGATTAATTTAACTCAGTTTGTTAGAGAAAGAATAGAATACTTTACAGATGTTGCAAAAATGAAAGAGATCACAATAAATATGCACTTGCAAGCTCACATATTTATTTTTATGAATCCTAAAAAACTACGTAAAATAGTTGATAACAATATCTCTAATGCAATCAAATACTCATTTGAGAATAATGTTATTGAAGTATATCTTTTTACACAGCCAGATGGTTGTTACTTAAGTGTACGTGACTACGGTATCGGTATTAAAGATGTTGATAAAATATTTAAACGTTACTACAGAGAAGACAAAAATAAAGGTGGTTTCGGTATCGGTTTAAATATTGTAAAATCAATTATTGACGAATACGATATCGAACTAGATATAGATTCCAAGCTAAAAAACGGTTCGACCTTTACTTACAAATTCCCTACAAAGCTTTGCATTACACAATAATCGCATAATCTTTTTTTATTTTACACAAATTTTACACTCGACTGATAAACTTGCTCCTGAAATTGATTAAGAGGAAGGAAACATGAGTAAGAGTCTAACTGCTTCACTGCTTCTTGGATGTTCACTTTTCGCTGCTGATTACAGTAGTGTGATTGAAAATCCAAATGCAAGTAAGATTATCGAAAAAGACCGACTAGCTCCGGCAAAAGAGTTTAAAATGCCTGCTGGATGTATCACAAACGATCCAAATGCAATAGCAAGAGGAGAATTTATCTTTCATAACCTCAATGGTGACAAAGCAAAAAAAACTCCACCAAAGGGTCTTAGTAAAAAAGATGCTAAAGGGAAACCTAAGCAGTATGGAAACTGTGTAGCATGTCACAACATTGAAGGTGCAAAAGGTGCTGGAAATATTGGACCTGATTTAACTAAGTATAAAGAATACATCATGGATACAGGTGCAAGAACAAACCAGTTCGTATACCAAAAAATTGCTGATGCTCGTGTTGACAATCCGCAAACACACATGACTATTAACTTAACAACAGGTTTATTTACTGAAAGAGAGATATGTGACATCACTTCATATATCGTATCACCAAAATAAAAAAGGAAGAAAAATGCAAAGAAGAGATTTTTTTAAAACATTAACATCAGCGGTAGCTGTAGGTGCAGCTTTACCTGTAATGAGTTTTGCAGCAGAAGCAAAACCTAAAGGACCTAATGCTTTTACTTATGAGCAAGCAATACAAGCGGTAACTGGTGGTAAAACACCTGTAAAATCTGACAAAGTACATCTTAAAGTTCCTGAAATTGCAGAAAACGGTGCAGTTGTACCTGTAACTGTAGAAGTTGATTCTCCAATGACAGATGATGACTATGTAAAAGCGATCCATATCTTCGCAACGAAAAACTCTAACGTTCGTTGTTTAGATACTCACTTAACACCTGCAAACGGTAAAGCAATGCTTGCTACTCGTGTTAAACTTGGCGGTACGCAAGAGGTTGCAACTATAGTTGAATTAAGTAACGGCGAGTTCTTAATTGCTTCTCAAAGCGTAAAAGTTACTATCGGTGGATGTGGTTGATACCAACACACTTAATAAGCGAAAAAAATTAAAGGATTTAAAATGGGAAAAATACAATCATTAATCAAAATTAAACCAAAAAAATATAAAGACGGTGAGATCGTTAAAGTAAACTTTATGGTTATCCATCCGATGGAAACAGGAATGCGTAAAGATAAAAAAACAGGTGAAATAGTTCCTGCTGAGTATATCAACAAAATCACATTCGAGTATAACGGACAAGTTATTACACAGATGACTGTTTGGGAATCTGTATCTGCTAACCCAGTATTTACGACAAATATGAAGATCAATGGCGCAGGAAAACTTACTGTTAAATTCACTGATAACAAAGGTGAATCTTACGAAACAAGCAAAAAGATTAAACCAAAAGGATAATCTATGAAAAATCTACTAAGCATAACGTTAAGTGCTGCGCTTCTTACGTCTGTTGCTTTTGCCGGTGAGCAATTTGCAATGAGTGATAAAGATCGTGCAATGTACCAAGAACTTTTAGAGGCAAATCCTGCTGATATCAATGTAGCATCAGGAGAAGGCCTTGTTGAAGAATACTGTGGTGGTGATGCAGGTCTTGCGAAATTTTTAGGCGTAAGTGAAGACAACTTACCAAAATATATCGCTGGTTTTCCAAGATATGTAGAAAAACTAAACATGGTTGCAGGACTTGATCAAGTGATGCAAGCAATTATGCATGATAATGGAGAAAAACCATTTAAACTAAAAAGCAAAGAGATGTTTGACATGCTTGCATATGCAAAATCACTTGCAAATGATGAGGCTATCAACATCGATGTAAATGCAAATCCTCAAATGAAGGCAGCATATGCTTTAGGTAAGAAAACATTTGAAACTCCAAGAGGTGGTAGAGGTTTAGCATGTTTAAGCTGTCACTCTACTGACATCATTGGTGGAGTTTTAAGAACTCAACCGTTACCGGAACTAGGTCATCCAGGAAATGCAGCTGCTGCAACTTGGCCGGCATATAGAATGACAAAATCATCTTTAAGAACACTTCAAAGACGTTTCCAAGGATGTATGAAAAACGCACTTTTAGCAGTTATCCCTATCGGTTCGCCTGAAATGGTTGCTTTAGAGGTATATGTTACTGATAAAGCAAAAGGCGCAAAAATAGCGATTCCTGGACTAAAAAGATAGGATAAATTATGGATATTTCAAGAAGAGATTTTATGCACATCGCGGCAATTTTCGGTTTAAGTGCCGCTGTTGCCGGTTGTGCAAAACCAAAAGCAGTCTCACAGATATCTCTTAAAGATATCTATGACTTTAATGCAAAAGGGAATGTAACACTTTTACATATGTGTGACTTACATGCCCACCTAAAGCCACTGTATTGGAGAGAGCCGTCAACTTTGATTTCAGCTCCTAACCTTGTAGGTACTCCAGGGTTCTTATGTGGTGAAGCTTTTGCAAAACATTATGGACTAGAGCCAAGCAGTCTTGATGCTTACTTCGATACTTGTATCGACTTTGAAGCACTGGCGAAAAAGTTTGGAAAAATGGGTGGTGTAGCTCATATGAAAACTTACTTGGATCGTGTTCGTGCAGAACGTGGTGCTGAAAATGTACTATTCCTAGATTCAGGTGATACATGGCAAGGTACTGGTGTAGCACTCAAAACAGATGGTGAAGCAATTGTAAAAGCGCAAAACTATCTTGGTGTTGACGTAATGGTCGGTCACTGGGAATTTACTTACGGTAAAGAGCAAGTAAGAAAACTGATCGATCAGCTTGATGCTAAATTTGTTTCTCAAAACATTGTAGGTGACGATCCGTTCTCTGATGAGTATGAAGAGTTAATTTTCGAACCATATACAATTGAAGAGCGTGGCGGAGCTAAGATTGGTATTATCGGTCAATCGTTCCCGTTTACTTCAACTGCAAACCCTAAAGAGTTTACTCAAGGATGGAGTTTCGGTCTTCGTTTAGAAACACTTCAAGAGTATGTAAACGAACTTAGAAATGAGCACAAAGTTGACTGTGTTGTTGTACTTTCACATGATGGTTTCAGCGTGGACCAAGAGGTTGCTCGTAAAGTTCACGGTATTGACTTTATCTTAAGCGGACATACACATGACCCTTCACCAAAACCGATTACGATCAACAATACAGTTATCGTTATTGCAGGAAGCCATGGTAAATATGTTGGACGTTTAGATATCGATATCCAAAATGGTAAAATCAATGATTACGAGTACAAACTTGTTCCAATCGCTGCAAACTTAATTCCTGCAGATCCTGAAGGTGTTAAACTTGTAGATGAGCTGTATGCTCCTTTTGACAAAGAGTTCAATGAAGTACTGGGGCAAACGAAAAATATCCTTTACAAAAGAGATACTTTCTTCTCAACTTTCGATCAGCTGATCAATGATGCAATTATGGATGAGATGAAGTGTGATATCTCATTTACTCCAGGATACAGATGGGGAACAACAGTTCTTGCCGGAGATGATATCCTAATGGAAAACGTATATGAGATGTGTGGTATCACTTATCCGAATGTATATACTTTTGAATTAAAAGGTGCGAAGATCGCAACTTTACTTGAAGATATTGCAGATAACGTGTTTAATGCAAATCCTCTTTACCAACAGGGTGGAGATATGAGCCGTTTAGGCGGTGTGACTTACAGTATTGCTGTTGCAAATAAAGCAGGTCAAAGAATATCTAATCTTAAAGTAGGAGGTAAACCGATAGATCTAAATAAAACGTATGTGGTCTCTTCTTGGGGTGGAAACTTGCAAAATGCAGGTGCTAACCTACGTAAAGATAAGATTAGACCGGTATATGATATTGTCAGAGATTACATTAAACGCCAAAAGGTAGTAGATGTAAGTAATGAAGGCAATGTAACACTTGTAGATTATGAGTGTGGATGTCCGGAAAAAGGCTCTCGCGGCTGTTAGGTGTGAAAACGGCAGTTGCCGCTGCCGTTTTCATTTGTGTTTAAAGAAAACAACAAGGGGATTATAATATGAAATTAGTGAAAATGAGTTTAATTGCAACACTAGCATGTGGTGCTTTCGTAACAGCTTCAGCGGATGATGTAAAACCAAAACGTCAATTAAAAGGGAATATGATGGAAGTGTATAATGTACTTCCAGGAAAAGCTAACAGTATTACTGAAGCTTTCACTAACGGTGTGTTTTACGGTCGTTTACGTTCAAACACTTTCAAATGGGATTGGAAAAATGACAATACTGCTGCAACAAGTAACAAAGACAATAAAGCCTCAGGTCTTGGTGGAAGTTTAATCTATAAAACTGCTTCTTACGAAGGTTTAAGTGCTACAGCTGGTATGTATTTCTCAACTAACCTTATTCATACAGCTAATGCTGATTTAGGGTACATTAAAGCGGGTAAAGATGTATTTAGCCGTCACAATGCAAAAAATACAGATGATTATACAATGGCAGTGCTTGGTCAAGCATATTTACAATATGATGTATCTAAAACATCTATTAAGCTTGGACGTCAAATT